>NZ_LN889816.1:11260-12823 GCF_900009145.1 Planktothrix tepida PCC 9214 | reverse complement strand
GCATCGGTGAAACCACTGCTTAAGACGGTGGAAACTAATGTCCCTGGATTGGTTGTCGGGTCTTCGTTAATTGTTGTTAAATTAGATACGTTAGCTATATTTAGNCGTTAAAGTTGGCATTGGGAACAAATCGAACTAAGGTTGTATTACTTAAAAGAGTCGCTGAACTGTCTGTTACTGCCCCAAATGGTGTCCAATTGCTGCCGTTATCGTTAGAAAACTGCCAAGTTCCGTCACTTGTATTGCTCAAACCTGTTA
Source organism: Planktothrix tepida PCC 9214 (assembly GCF_900009145.1). Classification (NCBI taxonomy): domain Bacteria; kingdom Bacillati; phylum Cyanobacteriota; class Cyanophyceae; order Oscillatoriales; family Microcoleaceae; genus Planktothrix; species Planktothrix tepida. The sequence continues at coordinate 12,565 of NZ_LN889816.1, read as the reverse complement.
CTGCTATGCCACTGGGGTCGCTGTTGGCATCGGTGAAACCACTGCTTAAGACGGTGGAAACTAATGTCCCTGGATTGGTTGTCGGGTCTTCGTTAATTGTGGTTAAATTAGATACGTTAGCTGCATTTAGGACGGGGGCGCTGTTGTTGTATTCTCCTGTTGCTCCAAAAAAGTTCAACCAAGTGTTTGTATTTGTGCCACTGGTTCGGGTTATGGTGATGCTTTGCAGGATTTTCGTTGTATCGGGTGTTAACCCTAAACCAAAGATTTTTCCAGCATTAAAATCCCAGTAACTTGAGCCGGTTGTATCGTTACTTAAGTCTAGTCCATTAATCAGATAGTAACTAGAAGCTGACTCGGTAATTGAAGTGGCAATATNACTCCATTATCTGCTGACTCTTGCCATTGATAATTTAATGTTCCTAAACCATCAACATCCGCTAAGGTATTGGTTGCCGTTAAAATTTGGTTTTGGGTTGCTGTCCCTGTAATATTAACTGTTCCTGTGGGTAAGTCATTAACGTTAGTAACCACAGAAGTCGGACTACTATTAACCGTTTCTTGTGTTCCTTGTCCATCAGTATAACTAACTTTTACCTGTATATTTTTCCCCACTTGCGCTTGAGATAAGGTAAAAGTATTATTAGTTGCTTCACTAATATCAGTCCAGGTGACTCCATTATCTGATGACTCTTGCCATTGATAATTAAACATTCCCAAACCATCAAAATCTGCTAAAGTATTGGTTGCAGTTAAAATTTGGTTTTGTTTGGGTGTTCCTGTAATACTAACATTACCTGTAGGAACATTATTCAAAAGCGCATAAACCAGAGAAGTCGGACTACTATTAACGGTTTCTTGTGTTCCTAGTTCATCGGTATAACTAACTTTTACCTGTATATTTTTCCCCACTTGGGTTTGAGATAAAGCAAAAGTATCATTAGTCGCTCCACTAATATCAGTCCAGGTGACTCCATTATCGTCTGACTCTTGCCATTGATAATTTAATGTTCCTAAACCATCCGCATCCGCTAAGGTATTGGTTGCCGTTAAAATTTGGTTTTGTGTCGCTGTTCCTGTAATACTAACATTACCTGTGGGTAAGTCGTTAACATTAGTAACTACAGCAGTTGGACTACTATTAACCGTTTCTGCTGTTCCTAATAGGTCAGTATAACTAACTTTGACCTGTACCGTTTTCCCCACTTGCGTCTGAGATAAGGCAAAAGTATTATTAGTTGCTCCACTAATATTAGTCCAGGTGACTCCATTATCGGCTGACTCTTGCCATTGATAATTTAATGT
>NZ_LN889816.1:0-2125 GCF_900009145.1 Planktothrix tepida PCC 9214 | reverse complement strand
CCCTCTTCTGTCAGTCTCCGAGGAGTAAAATTAGAAAATAAACCAGATGGGTAGCTAGAAGGGGGATAGGGTAATGGATGTAGAATTACAGATGATCAAACATTTAGCCCGAGATGCACAACCAACAGTTTCAGTGATTGATGAATATTGTCAAGGTTATAAAGACCTATTCCCAGAAGTGAGAAGTTACGAATGTTTTAAATACTTACATCTAGGAATTATCTCACCAATTCCGAGAAAATCTTTACCGGAAATTGCTAAAATAGTAGGAATTAGGTCGCCACAATCACTGCATCATTTCTTAGCCAATTCGCCTTGGTCAGCAAGGGAATTAAAGGAAAGAAGATTAGCCCGAACTCTAAAAGCATTGAAAGGAGAGAAGATTATAGTAATAATTGATGAGACAGGAGATAGGAGAAAGGGAAAAAAAACCGACTATATAGCTAGACAATACTTGGGAAGTGTGGGCAAAACAGATCGGGGAATAGTATCAGTTAATGCTTACGGTGTTTATAAAAATATAACCTTTCCTTTAGTGTTTAGAGTATTTAAACCCAAAGGAACATTAAAAGAAGGAGATGTCTACAAAACTAAGATTGAAATCGCATCAGAAATTCTAACAGAATTGGTTGATTGGGGATTTCAGATTGAATTGGTATTAGCAGATAGCCTTTATGGTGAAAGTAGTTCGTTTATCAGTACATTAGATCAATTTCAAATTCCTTGGGTACTAGCAATAAGAAGTAATCATGGAGTCTGGATGTCAAGCGAGCAGAAAGTTAGAGCCAACAAATGGTGTAAATTTGAGAGGATTTTTAGCAATCAAGAATCAGAAACCAGATATATTAGAGAAATCATATTTGGGAAAAGAAGTACAAGAACCTATTGGGAAATTACCACAGATCCAGAAACGATGCCAGAAACATCAACTTCGTTTGTCATGACAAATTTAACAGAGAAGAGAAGCCAGATGAAAAAGACATTAGGTAATTTATACGGGTTAAGAACATGGGTGGAATATGGATTTCGACAATGTAAACAAGAACTGGGTTGGACTGATTATCGGTTGACGGATTTTCCCGATATAGAAAAATGGTGGGAAATCATTTTCTGTGTGTATTTAATGATTAGTTTCAACTCCGAAGTTTTCCGGTCTTTAAGTCAAGGCAGTCCCCGAGAATCTGAGAGCAAAAAAAACACCACCGATTGCTCAACTCATCAACAATGGAATCACAAAGAGGGATGGAAAAATGTTTTAAATAATCTGCGTTTAATAATTCAGCCTACTATTATATTGTGGTTGATTGTCCCGTGGCTAGATATTTTTCCCGACCGCCATTTATTAGTGGGTTTTCATAAATTAATTGAGAATATTAATCAATTTCAATCTTATTTTCCCAATGGATAACTCTACTTTTTATTACTTGTTGATTTCGGAGAGTGACAGAAGAGGGTTAGGACGGGGGCACTGTTGTTGTATTCTCCTGTCGCTCCAAAAAAGTTCAACCAAGTATCTGCACCTGTGCCACTGGTTCGGGTTATGGTGATGCTTTGCAGGATTTTCGTTGTATCGGGTGTTAACCCTAAACCAAAGATGTTTCCACCATTAAAATCCCAGTAACTTGAGCCGGTTGTATCGTTACTTAAGTCTAATCCATTAATCAGATAGTAACTAGAAGCTGACTCGGTAATTGAAGTGGCAATATCTTCAATTGTAGCGGTACTGGTGCTGTTGCTGCCATCGCTATAGTTAAATTTTATATCTATTGTCCCGCTACCATGTGTCCCGGTGGCAAACAGGTGAATTTTTTGGTAGGGACTAGCCGTGACGTTAAAGGTAAAGGATGAGTTGTTGGTGGTGAGGATTTTGGCATTGTTGCCGTCATTGCTGTTATTGTAGCCGAGTTGAATGTTGGGATGGTAGCTGTTGGCTGCAAACAAGCCGTTGTCGGGTAAACCATTGCCATTAGCACCTGCTTTAAAGGTGGCAAAAGACTGAGTGACTAGGGCGTATGTCGGTGAACCGAAGGGATTTTGGCTGGTGTCTGTGATGCTGTTATTGTAGTTAATAATGACATCATCGCTGAAGATTGAGCTAACATCGAAGTCTTTGATTGCTAATACT
>NZ_LN889815.1:350301-350838 GCF_900009145.1 Planktothrix tepida PCC 9214 | reverse complement strand
AAATCGCCGTTGACAAGTAGAACAAAACTTATCATAAGGTCGATCTGGATGGGCGGTAATATGGCATTTGGGTTTACCATGGCGATCATGCGGACAAGACATAAATGCCTCCTGGGTGGGTGTTGGGTTTTTTCGGGTATCGGGGAATGGGTTTGAGATTTGAGGTTTCAAGTTTGAGCTAAAAGAGTCGTTTTTCGTGCATCCTGACACCTGAAACCTGACACCCGACACCTGCTGTTTATAATCGGGTGTAGTTTGGGAAATTATGCAGCGTTTTCACCTCACTTGATAATCTAGGGTTTCAAACTGACTATCAGAAGGGTGATCGCTCTTTTTACGCTTTTTAGTGAAATTTGTTATAAAAATTCATATCTGGGGTGTTGACTGTTGACTGTTAACAGACAACCGCCAACAGACAACAAATTTTCCAATTTTGCATAAAACTAAACCCCGAAACGCCATAGATAGAATGAAAGCGAATCAGAAGTTAGTACCCGAACATGAACTTCCAGCAGAGGAATGAAGAAGATGAACGGT
>NZ_LN889814.1 GCF_900009145.1 Planktothrix tepida PCC 9214 | reverse complement strand
AGGAGACGATACATTTTCTCAGCATTATTATGTATTGAATTCCAATGGGGGTATGGTATTCCCTCTGGAAGTTCGCCAGAAATTGAGTATTTCTGAACAACCGATTAACGCCAACGCGACGAATCAAGAAATCTTTGAACATTTCAATCGAGAAAGCTTTGAAGTTTCTGTCCCTGAAAAGATTGGCGGTGCAATTTTGACAGGAAATAATCGCACCTTGCAAAATTTACAAACAGATCTTCAAGAAACGCTAGGAACTGAATCTTCTGAACTCAATCAATTGGCTCAACAAATTTTAACTCGGTTTGATGCCAATACCCAATGGGATTTCTCTATGTTTGCTCCTTTCTCCCAATTGCCAGGAGATTTACCGAGTAGTCAGCCCATTCTGATACAAGCCAATGTAGCTTTATCACAACAAACAGGAGTCGGAAATCAACAAATTAGCTTGATTGATAGTACGGATTTGCCTAATTCTATTATTCAACTCCAAAATATTAATGTTGCTTTATTAAGGGGGCAAATGCAACTCTTGGGCGATGCCGGAAAAAATATTGTTGTTGGAGATAAACTAGGCCAAACCATTGCATTAGGTCAAGGAGATGATGAAGCACATGGCGGCGCTGCTGGAGATCTTCTCTATGGTGGAAAAGATAATGANCCGACAATATCACCAACTCCAACGCCGACAATATCACCAACTCCAACGCCGATAATATCACCAAATCTAACGCCGACGATAACACCAAATCCAACACCGACGATAACACCAAATCCAACACCGACCCCAACTCCAACGCCCACACCGACGTTAGAACCGACTCCAACGCCCACACCGACGTTAGAACCAACGCCTACACCGACGTTAGAACCAACTCCAACTCCAACACCGACAATATCACCGACTCCAACGCCCACACCGACGTTAGAACCAACTCCAGCGCCGACAATAGCTCCAACGCCCACACCCTTACCAACCTTAGCCCCGACGCCAACACCTACACCAACCTTAGCCCCTACCCCAACACCATTACCTCCTGGTGATACCACTCCCCCGACGGCTATCATTGAGCAAAATCGTCCCCCCTCTGACAATATTGCTAAAGACCTGGGGCTTACCCCAGAACAACTAGCGGCAACACCACTGTTTCAAGCAACATTGGCACTGCAGGGAGATCCCAGGGCGGCACTTGAAGCATTTGTATCTAAAACGAAGGCTAGTAGTCTCTTTGATAAGTCGGTATTCATCAATTCCGCCTTTGTAAGCCTAATAGCAAGCTTTGCAAATTCATCTGACCTTATACAAGCATTGAACGGACTAAGTACTGAAAAATTTGGTTTGCTAAATCGATTAGGTTCTAAGGTTCTTGACGGTTTCAGGTTCAGACTCGATAGAAATGAAATCTCAAATGTTCAATACCTTGTTTACAAGTATATTAAACCGAAAAAAATTGTCACCAGTAATTCCAATAGACAGCGTAGCAATAATAACGAGCGTAGCGGCATGGAATATCAAGAAACCTTAATCGCACCTCAATATGATGTGATATCCTTTGTTGATGACCTGGCATCTGAGAACTTTAATTCTATCCCCCTGTTAGATCCAGGAGACGATACATTTTCTCAGCATTATTATGTATTGAATTCCAATGGGGGTATGGTATTCCCTCTGGAAGTTCCCCAGAAATTGAGTATTTCTGAACAACCGATTAAGGCCAACGCGACGAATCAAGAAATCTTTGAACATTTCAATCGAGAAAGCTTTGAAGTTTCTGTCCCTGAAAAGATTGGCGGTGCAATTTTGACAGGAAATAATCGCACCTTGCAAAATTTACAAACAGATCTTCAAGAAACGCTAGGAACTGAATCTTCTGAACTCAATCAATTGGCTCAACAAATTTTAACTCGGTTTGATGCCAATACCCAATGGGATTTCTCTATGTTTGCTCCTTTCTCCCAATTGCCAGGAGATTTACCGAGTAGTCAGCCCATTCTGATACAAGCCAATGTAGCTTTATCACAACAAACAGGAGTCGGAAATCAACAAATTAGCTTGATTGATAGTACGGATTTGCCTAATTCTATTATTCAACTCCAAAATATTAATGTTGCTTTATTAAGGGGGCAAATGCAACTCTTGGGCGATGCCGGAAAAAATATTGTTGTTGGAGATAAACTAGGCCAAACCATTGCATTAGGTCAAGGAGATGATGAAGCACATGGCGGCGCTGCTGGAGATCTTCTCTATGGTGGAAAAGATAATGATTTGCTATGGGGAAATCAAGACAATGATAACTTATTTGGAGATTTAGGAAATGATAGTNTATTGCTAACTCATTTCCAATGGCGATTTTCCCTAAACTCTCGGCAACCATCCTGCGAGTATTTTCATCCTCAGTGGTTTCTAAGTGCCGAATTAACGCCCGTATTGCTAACTCATTTCCAACAGCAATTTTCCCTAAAATAAAGGCAACACCCAAGCGAGTATCTTCATCCTTAGTGGTTTCTAAGAGCCGAATTAACGCCTGTATTGCTAACTTATTTCCAACGGCAATTTTCCCTAAACTATCGGCAACGAAACTGCGAGTATATTTATCCTCAGTGGTTTCTAAAATCCCAATTAACACCCGAATTGCTAACTCATTTCCGGGGTCAATTTTCCCTAAACTATCTGCAACATAGCGGCGAGTAAATACATCCTCAGTGGTTTCTAAAACCCCAATTAACGCCCGAATTGCTAACTCATTTCCAACAGCAATTTTCCCTAAACTCTCGACAAAACACCTGCGAGTTTTTTGATCCTTAGTGGTTTCTAAAACCCCAATTAACGCCCGAATTGCGGCGATTTTCCCTAAACTCTCGGCAACATAAATGCGATTATATTCATCCTCAGTGGTTTCTAAAACTCCAATTAACGCCCGAATTACTAACTCATTCCCAGGGGCGATCTTCCCTAAACTATCGGCAACATAGCTGCGAGTAAATACATCCTCAGTGGTTTCTAAAACCCCAATTAACGCCCGAATTGCTAACTCATTTCCAATGGCGATTTTCCCTAAACTCTCGGCAACCATCCTGCGAGTATTTTCATCCTCAGTGGTTTCTAA
>NZ_LN889811.1 GCF_900009145.1 Planktothrix tepida PCC 9214 | reverse complement strand
ATTTCACCCTTAACATCAACGGTAATTTTCTTAGACAGATCTCCATTAGCTACAGCCGTCGTTACTTCTGCAATGTTTCTCACCTGTGCAGTTAAATTTCCCGCCATTGAGTTAACACTATCGGTCAAATCTTTCCAAGTACCTGCAACTCCTCGAACTTCCGCCTGTACGCCTAACTTGCCTTCTGTTCCTACTTCCCTTGCAACTCTTGTTACCTCTGACGCAAAGGAATTTAACTGGTCTACCATTGTATTAATCGTATTCTTTAATTCTAAAATTTCACCCTTAACATCAACGGTAATTTTTTTCGATAAATCTCCATTCGCTACCGCCGTCGTTACTTCTGCAATATTTCGCACTTGGGCTGTTAAGGAACCTGCCATAAAATTAACACTATCCGTCAAATCTTTCCAAGTTCCTGCAACGCCTCGAACTTCTGCTTGTCCTCCCAATTTTCCATCTGCACCGACTTCTCGCGCCACCCGTGTTACTTCAGAAGCAAAGGAGTTTAATTGGTCTACCATTGTGTTAATCGTATTTTTCAGTTCGAGNTAACTTCTCACTTCTGGGAATAGGTCTTTATAACCTTGACAATATTCATCAATCACTGAAACTGTTGGTTGTGCATCTCGGGCTAAATGTTTGATCATCTGTAATTCTACATCCATTACCCTATCCCCCTTCTAGCTACCCATCTGGTTTATTTTCTAATTTTACTTCTCGGAGACTGACAGAAGAGGGATATAGTATTAACCAATAAAATCTCCCAACTGTCTGATCACCTAGAAAAGCGAATCAACTTGGCAATACAAAAAGCCGGGAACGTCAAAGAGTATGGGGATGCCCTTAAGTCTTTCAGTGACCCGGATATCTTAAGTGAAATTAGCGAACTCAATGGAATGGTGGCAAATTTAACCACGAACTTATAAAGTGACAAAAGAGAGTTTATTGGTGGATTGATTTAGAAAAAAACGCCTCTAACTCAAAAAATTCAGAAATTGAGCTTGGGAAACGTCTTATTAGTGTAGAAAGGAAAGACAAACCTCAATCTTTAGGTAAAAACTCACAAATACAAGGAGTAATTAAAGTGAACTTAAATCGTTGGATTAAGGCGATCTCGGTCTTAATATTTGTTTTTAGCTTGGCACTGATTACCAGTCCCTTATCTGCTAATGCGGCTTCAAGTAGTTATCAACTGACCTGCGAAGATATTGATATTTACGGTTCGGTATTAGAAGCGACTTGCAGAAGAAGAGATCAATCACTGAATCAGACTGATTTATTGTTGAAAGGGATTGAAAATATTGATGGAACTCTCAAGGTCACTTCTTCTTGGAGACCTGCTAATTTTGATCAGTCTTGTGATGATATCTCGATTCGTGGAGATGTCATTTCTGCTCGATGTCGAACCAGAGCGGGTTATTATGTTTCAACCAGTCTCCGTCTAACTGGAATTGAAAACATTGATGGAGAACTTCAATATACCAGTGAGCCAACAGATGAACCAGTCGCCTTTAATGAGGCTGAGGCTAATGAGGATGTAGAAAGAATTATTAGCGAGATGAGAGCAGATCAAGAGTTCAGATCCCATTTCGATAACGATCAAGAATTTGAGGATTATCTCAACAGATTCCGAGAAAGTTGGAATTAAAAAAATTTGGGTTGAATTTGAGTCAGTTGCTCAATCACCATTTGCTATTTATTGTTAAGCTATTTTTGATGAAGGGCGATCGCGTATCTTTCCCAAAGGAGCGTGATCGCTTTTTATGTTTATGAGAAATGCGATCGCATCGAGGAAAATTATACCTCACAACTTAATAGACATTGCCACAGCGAGATTGAAGTTGCACTTCAGATAATCCAAAGTTTTGCTGACTTAAAACGATGATTTGTTGAATAAATTTATCATAGCGTTGAGAAGAAGATGCCAACAAATTATCGTCGCTGGCACTAACCAAAGACTGATTAATTTTAGTCCAATTTTTACCCTGCTGTTTAAGATCAGTGTCTTTTGTCTCCATATTGTTGAACATCTTCTACGGATAACAAAAGTTAAAACAGGTTTCAGCATTTCCTATCTCTGGTTTCCAGGTTGAACCTAGAAACCAGAGGTGATTACAAATCAATAAAGGGTTCAGTGTCGTCAATACTGGGTTCGGGAGGCGTTTCAACGGCTGGAGTCGAAACGTTATTATCCGTTGGATTTTCAACAGGTTGGGTGGAAATATTATTATCTATTGGTTCTTCAATCGGTTGGGTAGAAACGTTATTATCTATTGGTTCTTCAACAGGTTTAATTAAGGCACTATTCGCCCTTACAAAACAGTTTGCAGGTGTGCCATCGGGTTTTTTCTTAACAAAAATCCAAGGTAGAAATTGATCATCAAAGGTAATTACAAAACCGCCATAGCTCGGTTGTGCCCGGAACACTTCATCCGGTTTTAAAGTGGTGACAGCCGGCCAACTACTAATAGCTGGAAATCCGGGGTTATCAGGATTCCAAATCTCTTCAATCGGGGCATTTCCCATGCGACAATTTAATCCATTTGGATCGGAATCAACCACTTGCCAATATAAATGATCGGATTTAGTCATATAATTTCCTCGATCATTCGGTTCAGGAAGAGACTTCGCCGCCCAAACAGGTGTGATTCCCAGGAGGAAAACCAACCCTAAACCTAAAATCACTATCCTATAAATTGCTTTGAATCGGTTTAGCATCATAGTCCTCATTGAATTAGGATTGTTCAACAGTAAGGAATATACCGTTTTATTTCGCTTGGAAGCAACCCCGGTCTAGGGTCACAAAAAATTGGGTAGCACGATAGGGCTATCCGTTCCTATTATTCTAACACTTCTATAGAATTTCCTTAAATAATATCCTCGCAGTAAATACTCAATAATAACACTGATTTATCTCCTCTAGCAATCACAATCCTTGGCTCTGTTGCTGTTAAACTATTTCTAATTAAAGAATTCTCTGTTGAATAAATTTATTATATTGAGGAGCTTCTTGTCAATGGTGAGGAATCAATTTCCACCGGATTTTATGTGGGGAGTGGCGACAGCATCTTATCAAATTGAAGGTGCTGTGGCGGAGGGAGGACGGAAACCCAGTGTTTGGGATACCTTTAGTCAAACCCCTGGACGGGTATTAAATGGGGAAACGGGTGATCCTGCTTGTGATCATTATCATCGTTATGAAACAGATATTCAACTGATGGTTGAATTAGGAATTAAACATTATCGGTTTAGTATTGCTTGGTCGCGAATTATTCCCGATGGACGAGGAACTGTGAATGAAGCTGGACTGGATTTTTATCAACGTTTAGTCGATACCTTATTAAAGAATGGAATTACCCCCCATGCGACTTTATTTCATTGGGATAGTCCCCAAGCTTTAGAGGATTTATATGGGTCTTGGCGTAGTCGAGAAATGGCTCAGGATTTTGCCGATTATGTGGCGGTTGTTGTTAATAAATTAGGCGATCGCATTACCTCTTGGATGACCATTAATGAAATTCCTTGTTTTACCCATTTAGGTTATCAAGTCAATGCCCTTCCTCCCCATGCACCGGGAACCATTGTTTCCCGCCCCAAAGAAGTTTGGCAAACCTCCCATCATGCCTTATTAGCTCATGGGTTAGGGGTGCAAGCCATTCGGGCAAATTCGACGGTTCCTTGTACCGTTTCTTTAGTCGATAATTGTGCGGTAACAGTTCCCATTACAGAAACACCAGAAAATATTTTAGCCGCCCAAAAAGCCTTTGCCCTTTGTGGTGAAAATGGGGGAATTATCTTTCCGGCTTTAACCGGTTCCTATAGTCCCGTTTTATTGGAATTATTAGGAAATGAAGCCCCGGATATTTTACCCGGAGATTTAGAAATTATTCATCAGCCCTTAGACCAATTAGGATTAAATATTTACTCAGCAACTTATGTCCGTGCATCTGATAATTCTCAGGGGTTTGAATTTCTGGGACTACCTAAAGGATATCCTCGCATGAATATGCCTTGGTTGAATATCGTTCCTGAGTGTATTTATTGGGGAATTCGTCATATCAGTGAAACCTTAGATCGAGCAGATTTACCTATTTTAATTACAGAAAGTGGCTGTGCAGCCGAAGATGAATTAACTCCCCAAGGAGAAGTCATCGATACGGATCGGATTATGTATTTACGTCAGCATTTTAAATCAGCTTATCGTGCTCTTGTTGAACGATATCCCTTAAAAGGATATTTCGTTTGGAGCTTAATGGATAACTTTGAATGGGCTTGGGGTTATCAACGTCGTTTTGGCTTAATTTATCTGGATTATATTACACAAAAACGCATCCCTAAAGCCAGTTTTCAATGGTATGCTGAATGTATTCGGCAAAATCGGGTCGTTTAGCCTCATCTTTAAGCCTAGGGGAAGTCAGAAACAACTTAGACTCAAAGTGTTAGCAAAAAATTCAGTTTTAGCCGAGAGTTTAATATTTTTATTTATTTCTCCTAGCTAACTTTTGTTATGAATACAATACTTTCTTCCCCTATTACCCCGGCTCTCCAATCGGGCGAACCTCACAGTATCCAACCTGGGTATTATCAAGCGATGGAACGGTTAATTACTGTTGTGCAGGAACTTTCTCTGGCGCGGGATTTGCCAACCATTATGACGATTGTTAAACACGCAGCCCGCGAACTGACCAAATCTGACGGGGCGAGTTTTGTTTTGCGAGATCAGGATCAATGTTTTTATGCTGATGAAGATTCCATTGCTCCTCTGTGGAAAGGTCAAAGATTTCCGATAGAAATTTGTCTTGGAGGTTGGACAATGATTCATCGTCAACCTGCAATTATTTCTGATATTTATGGGGATGAACGAGTTCCCTATGCCGCCTATCAACCCACCTTTGTTAAGAGTTTAGCAATGGTTCCCATTCGTACCCTTGACCCGATTGGGGCGATTGGAATTTATTGGGCAATTTTGCATCAACCGACTGCTGAAGAAGTGAAATTATTACAAGCTTTAGCCGATACAACCGCAGTAGCGATGGAAAATGTTCAAGTTTATTCTGAATTAGAACAACGAGTCCGCCATCGTACTTCCCAATTACAAACTTTAAATCAACAATTAGCTGAAGAAATTGGAGAACGACGAAAAGCAGAAGCAGAAGTCAGACAATTATCTTTAACGGATGAACTAACCGGATTATTAAATCGTCGGGGATTTTTTGTTTTAGCTGAACAACAATTAAAGTTAGCTCGACGTTTACACACATCTTGTTGGATCATTTTCATAGATTTAGATGGCTTAAAAATAGTCAATGATACTTGGGGTCATGACCAGGGAGATGCTTTGATTCGGGCTATGGCTCAAGTTTTGAAACAAACCTTTCGAGAGTCTGATATTGTTGCCCGTTTGGGAGGAGATGAATTTGTAATTTTTGCTCCTAATTGTATCGGTTATTGTGAAAATATAGAAAGTCGTTTAAAATACGAAATTGATCAGTTTAATGAAAATAGCTTTTTCAGTTTTCAGTTATCGATGAGTGTTGGCAGTATTAATTTTAATCCCAGTTATCATACTCGTCTGGAAGAATTAGTCACTCAAGCAGATGAATTAATGTATACCCAAAAACGCCTGAAACGGAATCAAAAATCCGTGTGTTAACTTTGAATGAAATCTCAATCGTTAATATGAAAAAATTTTTGATTTTTAGCTTATTATTTATAATAAGTTTGGTTTTAGTGACTTGTGCGGAACAGTCTCAACATTTATCTCAAAACACCTCTACTTCTAATCTCAAGTCGCCTTTAACTATTTGGTGGACAAAAGGGTTTTATCCCGAAGAAGATGAAGCGTTGCAAACGGTGATTAAAGCTTGGGAACAACAAACTGGACTCAAAGCAGAACTGACATTATTTAGTGATGATGAAAACTTAAAACAAACACTAAACGCCTTAGAAACCCAAAATTTACCCGATATTGTTTATAATCGACGGTTAGAATTTGCCGTCAATCCTAAAGCGGCTTGGGAAGGTAAAGTTGCTGAGGTTTCCGATATTATTAAACCTATCAAAACCCTTTATACTCCCAGCGCGATTCAATCGGTTTATCTCTACAATCAGACATCTAAGAAATTTGGCTATTACGGTGTACCTCTTCAGCAGCAAACTTTACATCTCCATTATTGGCGAGATTTACTGGAAGAAGCCGGATTTCAAGAACGTGATATTCCCAAAGATTGGAATAATTTCTGGGCTTTTTGGCAAGAGGTACAAATGAAAATTCTCCCCATGCCCAGGAAGCTAAAAGTTTTCTCTCTTTTTTAGCAAAACCAGAAATCCTTTTAAACTATTTAAAAGGGTCTGCTGGACGTTATTTCCCCGTTATGCCACAACTGTTATCAGATCCATTTTGGAATAATACGAATGATCCCCATCTCAAGGTCGCATCAGAACAATTTCGTTTTGTTGCGCCGTTGTCTTCGATTCTGTTTGCACCCTATTCCCAAATTTTTGCTGAAAATGTATGGGGAAAAGCAATAGAACAGGTCATTGTTGAGGGTTTATCTCCAGAAGCAGCAACGGAGATGGCTATTGCTGAAATTCAAACAATATTTGCCGAGTGGAAAGTTCAGGAGTAAACTAATAAAAGATAGCTTTTTCAAGTTGCCTGATTCTAAACCCTAAATTTCTCCACATTTTCCAAATGGTTCTAACCATGAGAATAAACTTATTTTCCCGTCACTTTGCAAGATTTATAGCCTTGTTAATGGTCAGTTTCGTTTTAATCACTTGTACAAGTCAATCCCCTAAAAAGCCTGAGAATATTCAACAAAAATCAGAATTAACCATCTGGTGGAATCGAGGATATTATCCAGAACAAGATGAAGCAATTGAAAAAGTGGTCGAGAACTGGAAACAAGTAACGGGGAATCAAGTTAAGCTGTCTTTTTTTAGTGAAGATGATACCTTAAAAGAAGCGATTACAGCCTTAAAAGTCGGAAATCCTCCAGATATTTTATTTTCCGAACGGGCTGATTTTACCTTAATTCCTCAATGGGCTTGGGAGGGAAAATTAGCGGATGTTTCTGGGGTGATGGAACCGATTCAAAGCTTATATGAACCCAGTGCTATCGCATCAGTTTATCTGAAGAATAAAGCTACTCAAAAACGGTCTTATTATGCCATTCCCTTAATGGAGCAAACGCTTCATATTCACTACTGGCGAGCATTACTTCAAGAAGGGGGAATTGATCCTCAAAATTTACCTCAAAATTGGTCAGAATTTTGGCAGATTTGGCAACAAGCTCAAGCTAATTTAAAAACGTCGGGACAAACGGAAATTTATGGTTTAGGTTTACCGATGTCCGTTGAATCTTCAGATACTTATTTAATTTTTGAACAATTTTTAATTGCCCATGATGTTCAACTTTTCGATGAGCAGGGAAATTTACAATTAGATCAACCCACTGTTCGTCAAGGAATTATAGATACCTTGAATGAATATACTAATTTTTATCTTCAGGGAAATGTTCCCCCGGCTGCGATTAATTGGTTGAATGCGGATAATAATACTAATTTCTTGAACCGTAGTACCATTATGACCCTCAATCCGAGTTTATCCATTCCGGGTTCCCAACGGGAAGATCAAGACATTTATCAACATCAACTGGTGACAGCACTCTTTCCTAATACCCCCAAGGGTCAACGGATGAAACATTTAGTTTCTGTTAAAGAAGCGGTGGTTTTTTCGGAAGCTCAGAATCCAAAACTAGCACAACAATTTCTGACCTATCTCATTGAACCTAAAAATCTTAGTGCTTATGTTCAAGGCACTGGGGGAAGGTATTTCCCGGTTATGAGGCAACTTTGGAATGATCCTTTTTGGCAAAATCCTAATGATCCTCATTTAAAAGTGGCATCTCAACAATTTCAATCCAATAAAACTCAACCTTTATATCATGTTATCAACCCCGCTTATGCTCAGGTTCAAACGGAAAATATTTGGGGTCAAGCGATTAAAGCCGTATTAACTCAAGGGGTCTCTCCAGAACAGGCAACCGATCAGGCAATTCAACGGATCAAAGAAATTTTTGATCAGTGGCAACAGAAGTGATTACTTCCCGATTTATCGTAACATTTTATCCCCTTTCATCTATTCTAATTTTTCCTATGAATCTTTGGAAAAAAAGCTTATTATTCCAGCTTGTGAGTTCTTTTCTGATTTTATCGTTAGTCATTGTTTCTCTCGTTGGATATATGGCTTTTTATCAAGCTAAAGAATCCTTAAAAAACTCAATTTTTAATGAACTAAATATGGCAGCTTCCTTAAAACGGGAAGAACTCAACCATTGGGTCTTTGATCAAAGTCAAGTGGTTTTAGCTATAGCTCAAATGCCTGAACTTCGGACTCCTGCAAAAACACTATTTACCCTGGATAAATCTAGTGAGGATTATAAAAATATTCAAAGGTCATTACAAGCTTCTTTAAGTTCATTTACGAGAGAAAAATCGGGGTTAAAAGAAATTTTTATTTTGTCTCGTGGCGGTCGAGTTTTAGTTTCAACTGACCCATCTCAAATCGGCAAATATCAACCCTTAGTGCAATACAGTGATATTCAATCGGATAATCAAAACTCTTTTGTTTCTAATTTTTATCGTTCACCCATTACAGGTTATCCCCAAATTACGTTAGCGGATCAAATTTTAGATCAAGACGGTAAACGCTTAGGACTTTTAGCAGCCCATTTAAACTTAGAACGAGTTGATCAGGTGATTCGTCAACGCACTGATTTAGATAAAACCGGAGAAACTTATTTAGTTGGAAATATGGGAAGTGGTTTATCTAATCGTTATGTTCTGATTGCGTCTCAAAAGCTAGGATCAGATGAATTTCCTGATGGAATTAATAGTGATGGAATTGAACAAGCTATGCAGGGAAAAAGTGGGGAAGGATTATATCGAAATTATCGAGGGGTTCCTGTGATCGGGGTTTATTATTCTTTATCTAATAAAGATTTAGCTTTAATTGTAGAACGCTCTCAAACGGAAGCTTTTACTCCTGCCCGTAAGTTAGCCAGTTCTATTTTATTGATTGGATTAATTTTATCAGGAGTTATGGCGATCGCAATGTTCTTTTTAGGTCGCCAAATTGTGCAACCCATTTTAGCGATTGTAAAAACAGCCCGTGTTATTAGTCAAGGAAATTTTCAGCAAACAGTCCCCATTTTAAGTGAGAATGAAATTGGGTTACTCGCCCGAACCTTTAATCAAATGACGATTCAATTACAAATTTATTATCATCAGTTAGAAGATTATAATCGAAATTTAGAATTAAAAGTAACGGAACGGACTCAAGAACTAGAAGATAAAAATCAACGACTGATTCATGCTTTAAAAGAATTAAAACAAACTCAATCTCAACTGATTCAAAATGAAAAAATGGTCAGTTTAGGGCATTTAGTAGCAGGGGTTGCCCATGAAATTAATAATCCTGTGAGTTTTATTTATGGCAACCTAGATTTTGCATCTGATTATGGTAAACATTTAATTCAATTAGTGGAAGTTTACCAAAAAAATTATCCCGAACCCCAGGAAGAAATTGAAGCAATTATTGCTGAAATTGATTTGGAATTTATTAAAACTGATCTACCCCAGGTTTATCAATCGATGAAAGATGGTGCTAACCGAATTAAAGAAATTGTTTTATCTCTCAAAAACTTTTCCCGTTTAGATGAATCTGAACAAAAAAGAATTAATATTCATGAGGGAATTGACAGTACCTTACAAATTTTACAAACTCGTCTTAAATCTCTCCCCTATTGCCCTGAAATTCAAGTCATTAAAAACTATGGTGACTTACCTTTAATTAATTGCTATCCTGGTCAACTCAATCAAGTTTATATGAATTTACTTGCGAATGCTATTGATGCTTTACAAGAATGCTGGGAACATCAAAATCCAACCTGTGTGATCAAACAACCTCAAATTATAATTCAGACAACGGTGATGGATAAAGAATGGATTGCTATTGAAATTCGGGATAATGGTTTAGGGATTCCTCCAGATATTAAAGGGCGAATTTTTGATCCCTTCTTTACGACAAAACCTGTTGGTAAAGGCACTGGGTTAGGATTATCTATTAGTTATAAAATTATTGTTGAACAGCATCAAGGTCAACTCAAATGTGACTCCAAAATTGGAGAAGGAACACAATTTATGATTAAACTCCCTATTCTTCGTTCTGAGTCAGGGTGATTTGGCGAAGTTGATCAATCCGTTCTAAATAACTAGGAATCATTTCTCCCGCAACCCGACAGGCTTCTCGATCAACACCAATTAAATCTTCTCCCCAAAAAACTTTTTCTAATGAAATTGATTTTCCTCGATCCGGTTTCCAATCCAAACTAATAAATTGGCGATCGCCATCCACAACAGCCCCATCAAATAAATGTCCAATACAGAAATAGACATCCTGTAAGATCAACGGCACAGAAGGACGATGTAATTGTCCCCGTGAGGAGAGACTTCTAGCATGATAATGTTTTCGAGGAAACAAACCATATAAATTTTTTAAAGAGGCAGAAATTAAGGGTTCTCCTTTGAGAGTTGTTCGTTTAAAAGCCGCCACACTAATCCGACAGTCTACTTCCATTAATAGTCTGGGAGCAAACATGGATTTAAACCGCACCGGTTGAGGGGAAAAATTCGGATATTCGGTCAGAGGTAAGGTATCCGCATCAAAAACTTCTATCCCTTCTCCTAAAATTTGATCAATCCCAAGACGACGAATAATTTCACTCAGGGACACGGGAGAACAAACCCCTTCTACAATGAAAATTTCAGCTTGGGGATTTTTCTGTCGCAGAGTGGTCAGTACCGTTGCTAATACCTTCAGACTGACCGTAACAGGAGGCGGGACAGGATAGCCTAAATTGGGTTTCACTAAAATCCGTTTTGCCGTTAGTGCGGATTGGGGCGGTTCATAGATAAAATTCGACGACCCGATCACCTGGACTCGATCACGACTCATAACTCAATCTCAAATAGTAATCTTAGGGGAAATTTTCTAATGAATTTTTAATAAAATTTTAATGAATAGAGTTTTGTCAAATAATTTTAAGCTAGGATACTCAAAGTTCAAGAACAAGGTATCATAAAAAAACAATGTTGACCCAAACCGTAACAACATTGTCTCTAGGGAACTCTAAAAACAAAATTTCGTAGAAACTCAGTCAAGTTATCCCTTCCCCTGTGATGATGATCACACAATTCAGTTGATTAAATCACAGAAGTAACCCGATATCTATCACTGTACTTCCCTCAATTCCCTATAGAATTAATATCGTAGAATCTTATTTCTACTGTTGTCTAACTTTTACCCCCTCTTTTTTGTAGGAACCTCAATTATGATTTCCCCTAAACAAGCACAACTGATTCAATTTTTACGGTGGGAGTTAGCGATCCCGGCTTCTTCAATTGCAATGGCACTCCGCCACCCAGAACAGGATTCAGGTCAGTTACCAATGATCCTGTGGCAGTATGGGTTAATTACACTCGAACAACTTGATCGAATTTTTGATTGGTTAGAGCGATTTGGCAGCATCATGGAAACGAAACCGACACTGTATCCCCATCCGGATCTTTGCGAATCTTCACGAACGGAAACCGTTAATCTTTCGGCTTCTTTGGTGGCTTAATTCTTCAGGGGTTAAACCATTTTAGAAAAGTGTCTTAATCCAATATGAAAAAATTTTGTTTATGTCAAGACGTTTAACAAAACGATTTCAACGCCCACAATCTCAATTTAACTCCCCGAAGTCAGCTTTCATTGAAGGCTGACTTTAATCTTATTCAAGGGTTACAAATTATTCCATCCCTATCTGTTTAAACCTTCAGTCGATTTTTCAGGAATTGTTTTTGAGACGACATCACCCTTAATCATTCACCCTTCGGTTACAGCAGAATAAACCTGACGAAATATCGCTTTATCTCCCCATCTCCTCAAAGAACTCAAAATTAACCTTATGATAGAAAAGTTCAGGATACACTCTTAGTAATGAACTTGGTTGCATCTGTGATCATGATGAACTTTGAAGAGGCTCTGACAATTACCGATACATTGGTTTTTGAAAAAACCGGAAAACACCTGAATGATGCACAACGAGCGGTCATTCAGGGAACTTGGTATTGTCAGAAATATCATGAAATTGCTTTAGAGTATCGCTGTACTCCTGAGTATCTCAAGCAGGATGTCGGGCCCAAATTATGGAAATTGTTATCGGATGAGTTAGGGGAAAAGGT
>NZ_LN889810.1:10961-11837 GCF_900009145.1 Planktothrix tepida PCC 9214 | reverse complement strand
ACAGGGGGAGAAGAGAAGAGGGGAGGGGGTGCGACCGTCTTTGGTCGCTGATTTTGAACCGTCAACTGTCAATGGTCAACCATCTCTGAGGACATATCCAACGCCTCGAACTGTTTGAATTAAACGTTTTTCCCCTTCGTCTTCAATTTTCAGCCGTAAATAACGAATATAAACTTCTATAACATTGGACTCTCCTAGAAAGTCATAACCCCAGACATTCTCTAAAATTTGTTCACGGGTTAAAACTTCGCGAGGATGTTCCATTAAATATTTGAGTAATTCATACTCCTTCATTGTCAGTTCAATGGTTCTACCATTGCGAAGTGCCCGACGAGTGGCTAAATCTAAGACTAACTCCCCAAACCGCAATTGTTCATTATTGCTAGTCGCAGGCTTCAAATACAGATTGACCAGTTCTAAAAAAGTCTCCGTCCGATAGGGTTTTAAACAATAGTCATCGGCTCCTGACTCCAAACAGGCGATCCGATCTTCGATGGCATCTTTTGCCATTAATACTAACAAAGGTGTATGGTTTCCCAAATCCCTTAAATGACGACACAGAGACAGTCCTGACTCTCCTGCCAACAGTCGGTCAATTACAATTAATGCGGGTTGTAATTCCGTAGCCTGATGTAAACCAACTGTTCGATTACTAGCCACAATCGGATAATAACCCGCTTCTTCTAAATCCAGGCTAATTTGTTGAGCTAACATTTCATCTGGCTCAATCACTAAAATCGATGGATGATGATCTAACCCCAACTTACTCATTGATTTGTTGATTGTTGATGGTTAATTGTTGACAGTTGGCTATTGACAATTAGCTATTCAAAGTCAGCGAGCTAAGGTAGGATAGCACTCCTCCCTCTCTCCCCC
>NZ_LN889810.1:0-2683 GCF_900009145.1 Planktothrix tepida PCC 9214 | reverse complement strand
CCTGAAATGGTTACACCAAACCCAAAATGATGTGCTGATTTTAACCGCCAGTGGCACTGGGGCAATGGAAGCCGGAATTATTAATTTCCTCAGTCGCGGGGAAAAGGTGTTATGCGGTTGTAATGGGAAATTCGGCGAACGTTGGGCCGAAGTCGCCACCGCCTACGGGTTAGAAGTCGATACCGTTACGGCTGAATGGGGACAACCCCTCGACCCTGAACAATTTCGGGCGAAATTAGAAGCAGATACTAACAAAGAAATTAAAGCCGTTATTATCACCCACAGCGAAACGTCTACAGGTGTAATTAACGATTTAGAAACCATTAATCGCCATGTTAAAGCCCATGGGGCGTTAATGATTGTCGATGCCGTTACTAGCTTAGGGGCGGTGCATCTTCCTATCGATGAATGGGGGATTGATGTTGTTGCTTCCGGTTCCCAAAAAGGGTATATGATTCCCCCTGGTTTAGGATTTGTTTCAGTCAGTGAGAAAGCCTGGGAAGCGTATAAAAATGCTAACCTTCCTCGCTACTATTTAGATTTGGGTTTATATCGCAAATCTGCTAAGAAAAATACCAATCCTTTTACCCCTCCGGTGAACTTGTTTTTTGCTTTACAAGTCACGTTACAAATGATGAAAAAAGAAGGGCTAGAGAATATTTTTGCCCGTCATCAACGGTTAACTAAAATTAGCCGGGAAGCCGTTAAAGCATTAGGATTATCATTATTTGCAGCCGATGAATGTGCCAGTCCTGCCATTACGGCTGTTGCTCCGCCTGAAGGGTTAAATGCTGAAGATGTTCGGGCGGTTGTTAAGAAGAAATTCGATATTATTTTAGCCGGAGGACAGGATCACCTCAAGGGTAAAATTTTCCGTATTGGTCATTTAGGATTTGTTAGCGATCGCGATATTCTAACAGCAATTGCGGCGCTAGAAGCTGCGTTACGGGAACTCGGTTATGAAGGGTTTACTCCTGGTGCGGGAGTGGCTGCGGCGGCTCGTGTGTTAGCTGAATCTTAATTTAATATTGAGTCGGGTGGGCATAGCCCACCTTCTCGATACTTCTGGGAATTATTAAAATTAGCAATATCCCATCCTAAATTAGGCAGTTTCTAACCAGTCGAAGATTTTATCTAACTGTTCCAATGTGACTAAACCATATTGCCACAGGGTCATAGATAACGGACTAGCATCGGGATATTTATGTTGAGATTCCGCCGGATGATTAGCTCGTTCTGCCATCGCAATAGAGTCAGGAGAAAGCGATAAATCTTCTTGTAAAAAACGAATAAACCGAGAGTAATTGATTGGTGTCATTTTAACATTCACCTCCTAATATAAAATCCATCTTGGGATTAAAAAATTTTTTTGATAAACGAGGCTGATCGCCTTTTGTTATAAATTGAGATGTTTATAAAGTCTGAGTTTGCCAACTTCAGAACATTAATTTTGGGATGTTAAGTTGTCTGAAAACAATTGCAGTTTTATACAATTGTTCCCTCAGTTTTCTCCTCACACATCTACATTAGTTGCGATTAAAATTCCGCACAATTGAGAACTAGCCACATTCTGTTCTGTCACAGGTTAGCTGTCTCAAAGAATTACTAACCAGTAGAACAGGTGCAGCTATTAAAATTAATCTGTCTGCTGACAGAACAGTTTCCCTGTCAAACGAGAGAAATCACAGAACTCTAAACTTTAGAGTCACCGTGTCATCGTTATTAAACCCTACCTCGCTCACTG
The DNA here is from genome assembly GCF_900009145.1 of Planktothrix tepida PCC 9214. Classification (NCBI taxonomy): domain Bacteria; kingdom Bacillati; phylum Cyanobacteriota; class Cyanophyceae; order Oscillatoriales; family Microcoleaceae; genus Planktothrix; species Planktothrix tepida. The sequence continues at coordinate 939 of NZ_LN889810.1, read as the reverse complement.
AAGCGAACTTGACTCAAGATTAGCCTTGACAACCGATCAAGATTGTCGTGGAACAATTTCCTGGGCTTGATGAGTGTTTCCTCACACCTAAGAAGAACGAATCAACTGTATAGGGTTCACTGCGGGTACGCTTAACAGTTGTTTGGAGTAGACAGCTTAGCAAATTTGTCTACTGTTGTGTAGACCTTAGCATTAAAGTTTTAACAAATTACATGAACTTTTGTAAAGTTTTTTAAACTCAAGGCTTATTGCTGAAAATCTACAACTGTGATCGCAATGCGATCGCCCACTTTAATCCCCAATTCTTGAGAACGTCCTCCCCGCAGTTCAATCACTTGATCCACCGCCACATCAGGGCCATAAGTGGGACAAGGTTCCTGCTGACAAGGGGGAGCATTGACCTGAACCGCTTTAACAACCCCATTGCGAAGAAAAATCATATCCAGAGGAATTTTGCAGTTTTTCATCCAAAATCCCACAACGCGAGGTCGATCAAAGGGAAATAACATTCCCCGATCATCAGCCAAAGCGGTTCTATACATTAAGCCTAACGCTTGTTGCTGGGGGGTTTTAGCCACTTCAAGCTGAATCACTTGGCCCCCAATTTTCGCTTGAGCCGTAATGGGTAACATTTGACCCTGATTGTTTTGGGCTTGTGCAGGAACATCAAAAAGGGCAGTTCCTAAACTCAAGAATTGTGCTGTTGAAACCGATGAAAACAGCGATGAACAGCTAATCCATAGAATACCAACCACCCCAAAACCTATCGAGACTAAGGCTGTGGGGATAGAAGCCAAGATTAAACCCTGCTCAAATCCCACTAACAGTTGAATGTTCAACGCTCTCAAAAAATCCGTATCATCAGCGACAAAAGATTGTACAACATCTTAGGCAACTTTGGTATTTTTTTTAAGGGAACAGGGAACAGGGAACAGGGGG
>NZ_LN889809.1 GCF_900009145.1 Planktothrix tepida PCC 9214 | reverse complement strand
CAAGGCTTGAAGCAAGGCTTGAGCCGTATGATTGGGATAACCATCATGTACGGTTCTTAGGGGAGGGGAGAGTGGTGACACTCGAACCTTGCCCGCTCCCTAAGCGCGTAGCGTAGGGGTGGGAGTGTCAAATTTAACCTTGGATCTGCAACAATTTCATCGCCTTGAATCCAGAATTAATGATGCAGCGTGTAGAATTTTTCCACACAACGAACAAACATTTCTACACCCATTCCTAAGACCGTTTCATCAAAATCAAAACAGGGATGATGGTGAGGAAAATCCAAATTTTTATCGGGATTTGCTGATCCCAAAAAGAAATAACAACCTGGAACCGCTTGCAGAAAATAAGAGATATCTTCGGCTGCCATGGTTTGACATTCAGGCACAATTCCCGCCGGAGTTTCCACCACTGTTTCCGCTACGCTTTGTACCAACTCTGCCATCCGTTTATTATTAATAACAGGCGGATATAAAGGCGCGTAATTGAGTTCATAACTGGCTCCATGACTCTGACAAATGCCAGCAATAATTTGTTCAACACGTTTGCCAAAAAAGCCTTGATAAGTGGGATTAAAATATCGAACCGTTCCCAGCATTTTAGCACTATCGGCAATCACATTATCGGTTTTTCCGGCATGAAGGGAACCCACACTCACAACCGCAGACTCTAAGGGGTTAACATTCCGAGAAACAATGGTTTGTAACGCTAAAACAACCTGAGAAGCAACCACAATGGAATCAATGGTTTGATGGGGAATTGCACCATGTCCCCCTTTTCCATAAATTGTACATTGAAATTTCTCAACCGCCGCCATTAACGCCCCACTGCGAACGCCAATGGTTCCCAAGGGTAAGTTATTCCACAGGTGTAACCCAATTAAAGCATCCACATCCGGGTTCTTTAAAACCCCCGCTTCAATCATCGGTTTAGCGCCCCCTGGCCCCTCTTCGGCGGGTTGAAAAATAATTTTCACTATGCCTTGAAAACAATGGCGATGATGAGCTAAATAATAGGCAGTTCCTAACGCAATTGCGGTGTGACCATCATGACCGCAGGCGTGCATAATTCCCGGATGTTGAGACTGATAAGGAACATTATTTTCTTCTTGAATCGGTAAGGCATCTAAATCAGCACGAATGGCTAAAACCGGCCCTGGTTTTCCACTATCAATGGTGGCAACAATTCCGGTTTTGGCAATTCCCGTTTGATGATCAATTCCCCATTTTCTCAGGTGTTGAGAAACAAATTCTGCTGTTAAGGTTTCGGTAAATCCCAGTTCAGGATACTGATGTAAACGCCGTCGCCATTCTACTAACTGGGGTTGCAAATTACGAATATCCAGTCGGAGTTTGGATACATGAACTGAATTTAAGCTGGGAATTGTAGAAACCATTGGCGTGCAGAAAATCTAAAAACTATGTTAAGAAGTGATAGTAATTATAACATTTCTCAACAAATGATTTCTAATTCCTCTGCCTAAAAATAAGAGCCCCGTGCAGGTCGCGTCTTTGTTGTGGGGTGTGAGATTGAAAATCTCTCCCCCACAAGGGGATTAAGAAAAAATTGTCTCTAGGTCTAAATTAGATGCAATTTGAGCCAATTTTTCCCGATCTGTAAGCGTATTAATATAGGGCAAAATTCCTAAAATGGGAATTTGAGTTAAAGATTCTATCAGATCAATGGGAGTCCAATTTTTAATTTCTTCTGGAGAACAAGGTTCAACACAATTTAAAACCAATCCTTGCAACAATACCCCCATTTGTCGAGCTAAAGCGGCATTAGCAACGGCTTGGGCGATCGCTCCTAACCGCACAGGAACCACTAAAATTGTTGGTAAATGCCAATCTCGTGCTAAATCAGCCACTGTTAATTCATGGGTAATCGGAGACCCTAATCCTCCTAACCCTTCTACTAATACAAAATCTCGGCTTTGTTGTAATTGACAAAACTGCGACCAAACCAACTTTAAATCGACTGTTTTACCTTCCAATTCTGCCGCAATGGGAGGAGCTAGAGGTGCTTCAAAGTGTAAAGGATTAATTTCATCAATAGATTGATTTAAAGCAAAATATTGGTGATAAAACTCTCGATCTCCAATCCCCGTTTGCATCGGTTTAAAAACCCCTAAACTCCGAGATAAATAATAGGTTTGCCAATAGGAAATTAACGCACTGGTTAATACCGTTTTACCCACATTTGTATCCGTTCCCGCCACCAATAAACTCTTTTTCACCATTTCCCCAATTAGATTTCTATTAATGCTAAATATACCAAAATTCAAAACTCATCCCTCCCCCTCTCCCCATCCCCTTGTCCCCCCGTCCCCTTGTCCCCTCATCCCCCCGTCCCCTTGTCNTCACTTCAGCGATATGTTGCTGAGGACGTCGAGAGGTTGAAAATATAGGAAAAGGAAGACGCATAAATCAGTTATCAGTTATCAGTTATCAGTTATCAGTTATCAGTTATCAGTTATCAGTTGATAGTTGATATAGCAATCCTATTTGAGTTGTATCCAAAATTTCGGTTCAAAAGGGAACAGGGAACAGGGATAATACTTCTGGCTGTTTCATATCAGTTTTAAATTATTACAATCTATTTGGGATTGCTATAGTTAACAGTTATTAGTTGATAATTATAGCACTGGAACCTCATATTAGGACATCAATGATGGCTATAATCCTTAATTGTTAAGCATCTATACGGGTGGAGAAACCCCCCATCTGACTTGGGACTCCTGCTATAATAGTTAATATTGACTGATAACTGATAACTGATGACTGATAACTGATAACTAATAACTGATTATTTTTTGCCTTTGCGTCCAGCAGTGGTATCAATTGCTTCTAGTTCAGAGAGTTTAAAAGTGACGAGTTTATCCCAGTTTCCTCCCTCAAAGAGAACGGCGACTTTACCGTCGCTGACTCGTTGAACGAGACCTTGGAAACCATAGTAAATATCGACGGGGTTTGTGACTCGCACGGCGGAACCTGGCAAAATCATAATCTTTCAACCGTTGGATGAACTGAATTTTAGTTTATCGTAACATTGGACGCTCAACATCAGCTTAGAACCGTTCTCCTAGACCAAAATGAATCCGACTATCCCCATTATTATTAATCCCATAGTCAATCCGAACTGGCCCCAAGGGAGTTTGTAAACGCACCCCTGCACCATAACCAAAGCCACTTCCGGGTTTATCCCGCACCCCTCCTGGAGAACCGGGCACTGTACCTTGAGAATTTAAGTCCGTCGCCCCATCAACAAATAACGCTCCCCCAATAAAATTCGAGAAAATCGGGAAACGATACTCAATTGATCCTTGCACAAAACTACGGGTTGAGGCGATCGCTCCTTCTTCCCAACCCCGCACCGACGCTGTTCCTCCTAAAGGAAAAGCTTCATAGGGAGGTAAATTTCCGACAACTGTTCCCGCTTGAAAATTAAAGGCAAAAGATTGAGGGCCTTTGGGAATAAAACCGGTGAAAAAGTTAACCGGAACATAAAAGGTATATCCCGCCCGCAAACGATTCATTAAAATACTTCCTGAACCCACAGGAATTGATTGTTCTGTCCCAAACCGTAATAAATACCCGGAAGTTGGCTGTTGTTTATTATTGCGACGATCTCGAACTAATCCAAATTGAACGGTCAATAAATCGTCTGATCCACTGCCACTATAACTAAGTTGATTACCATATTCATCGGTTGGGGTAATATTCCCATCGGAGTCTGTTATGTCCACCCGTTGATATTGAAATCCCAGGGATGCAACCCAATTTGGATCAGCAAAAACATTCTCTGCAAAAGGTCGAGTAAAACTAATCCCGCCTCCGGTTCTAACTACACGGGGACGATCACCATTTGCTAAACGAACTTCTCGTGGCCCATCTTCAAAAACAACAGAAATTGTCCGCCGTCTAAACGCATTAATCGTATAGGATGTTCGATAAGGATCACCCGCAATCCAAGGATCAGTAAAGCTGACATCGACTTGAAAAACTCGGTTTCCCGCTTCTAATTCCACCCCTAAACGTTGGTTATTTCCCCCTAAATTAATTTCTTGATAACTTAAGGTTCCAAATAATCCAGCAGCAGAACTAATTCCTCCCCCAAATGCTAAGGAACCCGTTGTTTTTTCAATCACATTAACAATCACTGTCGCTTCACGGGGATTATCTTTTCCCGGTTCTAATTGTAATCGCACATCTTCAAAAATTCCTAACCCAAAAACCCGGGCTAAATCTCGTTGTGCGGTTTGTTGGTTAAAGACATCCCCAGGTTTTAACTGAATTTCACGGGTAATAATAAAGTCTCTCGTTCTTCCCTCAATCGGCTTTCCCTCTTCATCGGTCGCTTCTCCATCACTATTGAGAAAACGCACTTCAATAGTTTCAATCACCCCTTCAGCGACTTGTAGGGTAACAACTCCTTCCCGTGTGACTTCGGGTGCAGCAACAACCTGTGCTAAAACATAGCCATTATCCTGATACCATTGATTTATTTTTTTAACCCCGGCTTCGATTTGATTCAGGTTAATCGTTTGATTATATTGATCAGCGAAACTTTGATTAATAATTTCTTCGGGTAAAACCGTATCGCCTTCAATCACAACTTGTTTTAAAGGCGGATTTTCTTCAACTTCAAAGGTGACTCGCACCCCAAGAGGGGTATCTTCTGGAACGGCTTTGACATTTCGGAATAAACCGGTTGCAAAAATGGCGTTAATATCTTTTTGTAATTGAGAACGGGTTGTTGTTCGTCCGGGTTGGGTGGAAATAACGCTATAAACTTTATCAATTAATGTTGTATTTTCCGTTCCACTGACTGCGATTTCTGCGACTAATACTTCAGGTTCAGCTTGTGCTGGTGTGGTGGGAATGGGAATAGTTGGAGGAACGTCAGGTTGTGAAGGTGGAGAAGGTGGAACTTCAGGGTTAGAGGGTAGAGTTTCAGGTGTTGCTTGAGCAATTTCTAAAGGGGCTGGTGGAGAAAAGTGGGCTAATTTTTCTGCACCAGTTTTATTTAAGCTGGGTTGAAATATATTAGTTTCTGATACAGTCGGATTTAAAGCGATCGCATTTTCCACCACAACTGGAAAGCTAAAATTCCCCCTTTTTTCCGTAGCTGATTTATTCAGTAAAATCTCTAAATTCGAGGATTGATTAATTTCAGCACTTGCTATTTGTTGAGACACTTCGCTGGGGAATTGTGTTACTTTCCCTAACTCTTTATTTAAACTGGGTTGAAATATATTAGTTTCCGCTACAGTCGGATTTAAAGCGATCGCATTTTCGGAAATAACGGGAAAGCTAAAATTTC
>NZ_LN889808.1 GCF_900009145.1 Planktothrix tepida PCC 9214 | reverse complement strand
TTTCCCCCAAGAACACTTTTATTTCATTGATTTTCTGCGCCTGTTCACAGGTAATCTGTTGAGTGACTATTATCCCTCTTCTGTCAGTTTCCGAAAAACCTTGCATTTTTTGAATCCTAGAGCCTAGACAGAGCAAGTGATCGCGTTATTTTTTCTCAGTAGCAATTCCTGAGAGTGCGAAATTAGTCAAAATGCGATCGCCACATCCCAGACTGTTGACTATAACGTGGCTTTGGAAATTACTAATCATAGGAAAAACCGGAGAGTGACAGAAGAGGGATAGATGCTGGAGAAGTGGCTAACGTTTCTCAACTCGAAACCGATGTTCATATTGGCACCCATGTTGATGCTCCTTGCCATTTTGTTTCTGGAGGTAAAACCGTTGAACAGTTATCCTTAGAGGTGTTAATTGGGAGTGCTGTTGTTGCCCATTTACCCGAAATAAGTGCGGTTACGCCGGAAGATTTGGAGGCTTTGGCACTTCCTCCCAATACTCAGCGCCTACTGCTACGAACCCGCAACTCCCAACTGTGGGCTAATGAAGTCTCGGAATTTCAAACGGATTTTGTTGCCTTAACAGCCGATGCGGCCCAATGGGTTGTCAATCAAGGGATTCAGTTAATCGGGGTTGATTACCTTTCTGTACAACGCTATTATGATAGCCCATTAACCCATGAAATTCTCTTGGGTGCTGGGGTTGTGATTGTGGAAGGATTAAACTTAACGGATGTTACTCCTGGGTTGTATGATTTAGTGTGTTTACCGTTGAAGCTTGTTGGGTCTGATGGCGCACCTGCCAGAGCCGTTTTACTTGAAAAATATCATTAATTTCTGGAATTAATATTAATATGAGTTCCCCTAAAATCGTCGCTTTTGTGCCAATGCGACATAGCAGTGAACGAGTTCCAGGTAAAAACTATCGGGATTTTGCGGGTCAACCGTTATATCATTGTGTGGTTAGGAATCTGTTAGCTTGTCCTCTCATTTCTGAAGTGGTAATTGATACCGATAGCCCTAAGATTCAGGAGGATGCAACCCTACATTTTCCACAAGTTAAACTCTTAGAACGTCCCGAACATCTGAGAGCCGGAACAACACCGATGAATGATGTTCTGCTCAATAGTGTTCAACAAGTCGAGGCGGATTTTTATCTGCAAACCCACAGCACAAACCCTTTGTTAAAAGCAGAAACCATTACAGATGCCGTTGAAACGTTTTTAAAGAATTATNTTCAACTAATACTTTAGCTAGACGATAAGCAGGTTCAGCCGGAGAAACAGATCGACGACGACTTTTAGCCATAGGAGGTACAACTTTGGGACTTTTAACAAAATTTTTAGGTCGCTGCTCAATAATCATAGTCAATTATATATAGTAATCTATAGACAGGGAATAAAACAATAACCCTGTGGCTTGTTGATAAGCTTCAACGGCGGCTTCCACTTCTCCTTGTTGCCAGAGGACATCGCCTAACTTATGATGAACTTCCCATAACTCAGGCGACTTTTGAAGCACTTGTTGATAACAAGCGATCGCCTTTTCGGGCTGTCCTTGACGTAACGGGGTTTTGGTAGCAATCGTACAGAAACTTACGCGCTTGCCTAAAACCCAATTACAGCATAGGTTTTGGAAGTTAACTTTTCTTAACAAATCTCTCAATCCGTTTTGTACCAAATAGACTTTAGTTGATTTGGTACATCTAATTGACACGATAGAGTAAACGTTTCAGCCTTGTCCTTTCACGAAGGTTTAACTGGTACAGTGAAAGCACAATCCTTAACGGCACTTTTCGTACAGTTGCTACTCAAACGCCCACTACTAAGGATATATCAAAGGGATTTTTCCTAGTAGAGCCGCATATTCGCTAAAGCTAGAACCATAAGAACCGATAATTTTTTTACACTTAGAAAGTAAGTAAAGATCTATCAAAGCATCTTCAACAGTTGTATGCCTTTGATTATTTTTATCAATTTTTTGTTGGTAATTATCATTAAAATCTTGGCAATAACTGATGACTAAATCAGGAAAATTTTGAAAGATCATATCTTTAGTTAATTGATTATCAGTTGCTAAAAATATTTTTGAGTATCCTTTAAATATCTCTTTCCCAATAGCACTGATAAATTTCGCATCAGAAGAAAATACCGATTCTGGATAATTGCTTCTAATGTAATTTACATGATCTGTTCTTCTAATATGTACCCCTAAGATATCGTCATGAGGCATAAAATTTTGCGTGAATTCATTGATTTTTAAAAGCAAGTGAGGTTTAACCTTTAATTGTCTCATAAATCTGACATACTCTTGATCAAAATCTTTTTGCTCTACTTTGTCTTTTAAATAAGTTTCATAGAAGTAATTTTTATGTTTCATCTTGTTAATATAAATGACTTGAGAAGGGTTATCAATAGAATTGAGTTCTGCCACAGAGATAAATTTTACATTATTTTCTGTCACTCTTTCGTATAAATCATCAAAATTGCAATCACAAGCTGCTTGAGGTTCCCAACAAATTTCCAGGGGGATTTCTAAAATTTTACTCATACAAAAACACGAACATAAAGCTCGTAATCGATTACAAAGACCCGCTTCTGATGCGTGAAAAACAATTTTTTGATCAAGATGCTGATTCAGATTAACAAAACTGTTCAGGAGATTCTCTGAAGTGGCAA
>NZ_LN889807.1 GCF_900009145.1 Planktothrix tepida PCC 9214 | reverse complement strand
GATTTAAAACTTTTGCAAAGTTTACCCCAGACAGAAGTTACATTTTTAGCCGAACCGAAAAAACATGAAATAAATGATCAACTTTGGGGACAAGCTTGGGATATTATCTTTTTTGCCGGACATAGTGAAACAGAAGGAGAAACCGGACGAATTTATATTAATTCGCAAGACAGTATCCCAATTGAAGAGTTATGGTATGGCTTAAAAAAAGCANCCTTGTTAAACGACGATTAGCCGGACAAAGTTGGGAAGATATTTCTAAAGAATTAGGGTTAAAAATACCAACCCTATCTAGTTTCTACCAACGAGCTATTCAAAAATTTGCTGTTGAAATTAAACAGAATGTAGAAAACTAATCCCTTAATCGTTAAACTCTATTCACCCTAATTATAACTTATGAATTCTCCCTTAACAATTCCCTTAACTCTTAAAGACCGTCATCTTGCTCAACGCTTTAAAAATCAGCAACCCAACCCTCAAAAAGCTGACCAAGTATATTATCAAACCTTAGCCGTTTTAGCGGTAAATTATTACTGTCAATGGCTAGGAATCGAAACTGATTTAGATTCCGATGACAGTTGGAATCCGATTGTTAAACTTTTATCTAATTCTGCCGATTTAACTCTAAAAAACATCGGAAAAATAGAATGTTTACCCCTATTACCTGAAGATAACTGTGTTAAAGTTACTCCAGAAGCTTTAGCCGATAGAATTGGATATATTGTTGTGCAACTCAGCGATGATTTTCGACAAGGGAATTTATTAGGATTTGTACCTTCTGTTTCCTCTGGAGAGTTGAAAATTGAAGAATTGCGATCGCTTTTAGAATGGATTGATTATCTGGAGAGTTTAAAGGAAAAACCGATTTTAAGCCATTGGTTACAAGGAATCTTTACTGCGAGTTGGGAAGCGGTAGAACAGATTGAATCTCTGCTAGAATCTCTACAAGAACAACCCGCCTTTAACTTCAGACATCGTTTAACCCATTCATCCCCTTCCCTCAAAATTGAACGCGCTAAATTATTAAACTTAGAACGCCAAGGAGAACAAGTTGCCTTATTTGTTGGTTTAAATCCTGTCAGTTCCTCAGAAATTGATATTTCTGTACAATTATATCCCCAAATCTCTCAACTTTATTTACCTCAAGATTTGCAAATGATGATTCTTGATGAAACAGGAAAAAGCGTCATGCAATCCGAAGCAGGAGGAAGTGAAAACCTACAATTTAATTTTCGAGGAGAACAGGGAGAACACTTTAGTATTAAGATTGTTTTAGGAGATGTGAGTATTATTCAAGGTTTCGTGGTTTAATAGGATTGAGTGTCGTGCTTGGGTAAGTAAAATTTAGTGGGAAAAGCAACATGGCTAGAATTGCTATTCTCGAATTTAATGGTGATTGGGATATTCTCGGCTTTAAAGTTATTTTAGAAGTTCGGGAAGAAACGGGTCGTCTTGTTTTAGAGAAGCAGGGTTATCTGCCTCCTAATTCTGAATTGTTCCAGCATTTACAACTCCACTGGAATGATAAATATCGTAGCTTAGGTTCTCCAGCCAGAATTAAACCACAAAGTATTATTCGTCTGGGTTCAATTAATCAACGAATTAAAGCTTGTAAAACTTCTGCGGATGAATTGCGATCGCATCTGAAAACTTGGCTCAATTCTGATACATTTCGCCCCTTAGATCAACGACTTCGAGAAGAATGCCAACGAGATGAAGAAATTCGGATATTAATTCGGACTTCAGATCTCACGTTAAAAAAACTACCCTTGCATTTGTGGGATTTTTTTGAGAGTTATTCCAATGCTGAATTAGCGATTAGTCCCTTAGAATTAGAACCCGTTAGTAGAAATCAAAATTTATCTTCTAAATCTCCCTTAAAGATTTTAGCAATTTTAGGTCATCAAGACGGGATTGATTTACAAGCCGATTNCGTTATTCCTTGTTGAAAAATCTAGGTTGGGCGCGGTGGAAACAGGGGCGCGATAGTGAAGCTTTAAACATTTTAGAAACCGCTAAGGAACTGAACCCTCAGCGCGCCACCGCCTATTGTTTGATAGCCCAGGTTAAAGATGAACGGGGAGACAGGTTAGGAGCTTTGCCGTTTTGGAAAAGCTGTTTAAACTTAGCTCAACCGGAGTCTCCCGATGATGACTCTTGGATTGGATTAGCTCAAAAACGCTTAAGCACTACCCAAATTTCCCCTTAGTGAGGACATGGAATAATTCGACCGTCTGTATCTTTACATTGGGAGGTTTGAGAAGTATTATTCTTTTGAGAAGAGGTTTGAGCGATCGCTAAGGAATGTTGCATGAACAAGATGGATGTCAGCAACAAGACGGTTACGGGTTTCCATTGCATAAACTCGGCTCTCCTTTAGTTGAGGAAAAGCGAGTAGGCCCTACTGCTTTTGGATATCTATAAATCGTTATGCTGCTGGGTTTTTATGCGATTATCTGTTCTCAATGTATGAAAATTTGGTTCGATTTAGACTAATTTTTCGTTTTTTAAATTAACTAATATTCANAGTTCAACGAGGATTAAAACTAGCGATTTTTAATTCCTGTGATGGCTTGGGATTAGCTGAAAAACTCGACGATTTGAATATTCCTCAAATGATTGTTATGCGGGAATTAGTTCCCGATTTAGTTGCCCAAGCTTTTTTGAAGTATTTCCTCATGGCAATCACCAAAGGAGAACNCAATATCCATTCCAGCGCTGGTCAGAGGGAGCAAAGGTTAAGTTCGGGTCAATGTTAACAACGGCGTAGTCCCCGGCAACAAATAAGCGGGGGTCGTCGAGACTGGCTTCTTCGGCGAGCAGTAAGGCAGCTTCTTTGGGAGTCCGAGCCGCACCTGTGGCAATTAAATCTAAGATTTGTTTTTGTTGTTTTCGAGGCAGTTTCAGTAAGGAATAAGCCGCTTGAATACTGACGGTGTTGAGAATTGAACGCCAAGCATCAGCCCATTCTTCGTTTCCGGCTTTGATTTCCCAGTCAATTTGAGCCACGACTTTGGCAGCTTTAGTATAGGTGACACCGGAACCCAAACCGACCTTAGCAGCCACTAAATCACGGGTGGTTCCCTTGCGACCTTCTGAAAATATATCCATAAGGTCTCCGGGTTCATCAATCTTGATTCCGGCTTCCTGGCGTTGTTTGGCGCGGGCTGATTCGATTTCTTTCCAAGAGTTGGCTTCTCGAACTTTTTGTTCCCGGGTTTTGGGTCGGGCGAGATTTTCACTCAGGAGGGCTTCGAGTTCTGACAGTCGGTTGGGAAAGGCTCTAATTTCAACGGGAATGGTGTTCCACTTTAATTGTAGGGCAGCTTGCCAGCGTCGATGACCACTGACAATTATCTGTTTAGGGGTGATGAGAATGGGGTTAATCCAATTGGACAATTGAATTTGTTCGACCAATTCCTCGATGTTCATCCGACCATAGATTTTCAGGTAGCGAGGATGGGGTTTGAGGGTTTTGGGGTCTACGGTTGTGACAGTGGAGTGGGTATCGGGTAGAGCGGGCAAGCGGGATAGTTTGTTGACAGTAGTATACTTGCCATTTTAAGCGATCGCTTCACTGAACGAAATGAATCAAACCGAACATGGTGGAAGATTTTCTAACTCCCCAGGTGCAATTACTAAAATTCCCGCGTTGACAAATCCAGAAAGATCACGAGTGATAATCGCATCTACTTGATTTGCTATTCCACAAGCACACTGCACTGCATCCTCAAAATCTTGAAAATTCAATGCAATCGCTTGTTCTAAAATTCCTTTATCGACCGCACAAATCTGTAAGTCTGTCAGAATTTGCGCTATTGCATCTTGTGCAGCTATCTTACCAGATGCTTTACGAATAATGTAATAAATGTTAGTAATTGTTAGGGCTGAAATAAACCCTTCTAGTTCTCCTGCATCAATTTTCGCAAACAGTTGGGCTGCATCTTCTACGAAAGGTTCTCGCTCTTGTAAAAAATCAAGAACAACATTGGTGTCAATTAAAACTCGCATTACTGATATTTTTGGGTAAGATAGTTAATATAATCTGTTTCGGCATCTTCACTGGATGTTTCTGTATTTTTTGCAATTCCTCGTAGTCGAGAAAGATTGCCCTTTTTCAATTTAAAACTGGTTTCTCGCTGCAATGACTCTAACAGAGTTTGTACTAATTGCCAGCGATCGCTAATGGGTAACTGTAATGCCTGCTTTTGCAATTCTTGTAAATTCATTATCATTTTTTGCCGATCCGTATCACTTTTAATTATAAATTAGGTAAGGATTGGGAGGCAATGGACTAACTGATATTTTTTTGAAAATTTGCCCTAATTAAAATAGGATCATCTTGATGACTCGATCAACTTGCACCCCCACAAGTTTTCATTTCCCCGAAAATTCCTGAATTATTAGCTTTACATCGTGTGTGTTCGGGTAGTATTTTGAGTGTTGTTAAGTATCCCATTCTAGCAACATCGCCGATTAACGCTGATCTTTTTTACCAACTTACAGGCTATTTACAAACTTCTTGTTAAGGGCACGTATTAAAACTAAACTAGAGTTTAAGGAAAATCACCCAATCTGTTCATGGCTTCAAATCGTTATCCGANCCTTTAGGCAACTAGGTTTTTAGACAGGTTATTTACCTTTCCTGTTATCCGAAATGGTAGCACGATTGGATGTCAATAGACAACCCAATATAAAGCCCTCCTAGAAGGACAGGGTTTTAAACCCATTTTTCTGATAACAATTCTTTCGGGGTTAGGCATTTTCTAAATCAGATAGTAGTTCTTTTTCTGTCAGGTCAATCATGGGGATACCATAATCTTTTAATTTGAGGAGAAATGTAACTCTATCTACCCCAATTAACGCGGCTGCCATTCCAGAAGAAAGTCGTTTGAGTTCAAATAGTTTAACTGCCATTGCCCATTTCGCTTCTTGTTCAAATTGTTCTTTTGTTTGTTGGAGGGCATCGGGGAAGGTTTCTGGGTAGTCGATTTTAAGTTGATAAGGCATAGGGGAATAATTGTTTTTTTTGTGTTTCTCTGACTCTGATCTTATTCAATAGGGGTTTCAATCATGATTTGTCTAATTTGTTTGAGGATTCGCATAATGTCATAAAGTTGATTGCGATGGGGAAGTAATAGGGAGAAAATATTAGATAAATCGTAGTTCGGGTTAGGTTGATTTAAAAGTTTAATAAATTGGAATTCATCACCGTTTGTGATTAATCCATAGACCGGGCGTTCTGGGTTGGGGTTTGCTATTAAGTAAGTGAGGGCTTGGGGGAGGGCTACAGAAAAGGCAATTGTTGATTTAGATTCTACAACTAATACCCAGAGTTGCTGTTGAATAATCAGGGTGTCGATGCGTCCTCTGAGGATTTCGTCTCTGTCTTCTAGGAATAGTTCAACTTCGGGTTCTGTGGTGACGAAAAAGGGTTCGTCGTATAAACCAGCTAGGGTTAATAAGGGAGAAATAACTAAGTGATTGATGGTTCCTTCGGCTAAGGAACCGCGTTTGCGATGACGAATAAATCGATTTCTAATTTGGTCTAGGGTGGCTGTTTCCGAGTCGGTTAGTTCGGGTAAGTTTTCATTCCATTCAGGAAAGAATTGTGCGTTTTCTGTAGGACGGAGATTAAATCTTTCTTCCAGGTTGTCTAAGCTGGTGATGGTTTTTGAGATAGGTTTTGTCAGTACCATAATTGCTCTGATTTTGTGAGGGTTAGTAATTGGTAGAGCGCGTCGGTGTAATATCTATATTATATGAGGTTAAGCAGCGATTTCTCCGGTGTTGATATAGTTAAATTCCCAAAATTTCTCGGAGTGTTCCCTGGGAACTTTCGTTAATTTTCCGTCGCCCACTTTCAACCAGTTTAACCCAACTAACACTCTTACCAATTTTAGATGCTAAATAAGCTTGAGTCCAGCCTTGAGATTGGCGCATCTGCTTAACCATTTCTCCAGTGAGTGCTGGGTATGGTTCAGGTTGAACATCAGTTTGGGAGTCAATGATTTCTACCTGTTCTAGTTTTTGAGTTGGATTTGATTGTTTAGATACTTTTGGGGATTTTGGGGGAAGAGCTTTTCTTTTTTTGCGCTCAAAGACTTTCATCGCTGATTCAATCTTTAGTGGGGCTGTTACAATTACCACACTATTGAGCCATGTATCAAAAAATCCTTTAGGTAAGGACTGTTCTAAAGGTGCTGTTTCAATAGGATCTAACTTGTTGGTTTTTTCATCGGGTAATTCAGCCCAAGCGGGTAGTAAAACTTTAGGAAATGATGGGGCAAACTTGAACTTGAATCCGATTTCTGTCAAGGCTTCTAACGCTTCGTAAAACTGCTTGAAAAAGCGGGAGCGATATTGTTTTTTCTGACGAACTTCTTCAATTTTTTCTTGCGACAAAATCCCTCTAAGTAAGCTTTCAATACGGTAAGTTCCTTTGGGATGAAAACGGCGATTTTGAACTAAATATAATGCTAAAGCAGAGGCAAGGTTGTGTTTATAATGATTAAGTTTGAAGATATCCGAGTTGACAAACCCATATTGATAAAGGGCTTTTTTTGATTGTTCATCTTGTTTATTGAGGAATTTTTCAGTCCATGCCCCAGGCATGACTCGAATGACGACTTCGATTAACTCTCCCGTTTCCTGAAATAAATCCGGTTGATAAAACTCTTCTACATAAAGAATTGTCCAAATTGGGCTAGTGTGCCGAATACATAAATTAAGTTCCCCTTCATACCAATGAATTTTCGCTCCCAAAGTACCAACAATCCAGGCTAAGTCAGCAACAGCTTTGAGTTTTGCAGATTTATTCATTCGATGGGTTTGATGTAACCCCAAACTCTTAATTAAATCAGTTCCCCGCAAATCAAATGGATCTTTCCAAGGTTGCTCTTGACGGGCGGCGTAGGCAGCAAATAAAACGTGAAGTCGGGCGGCCATAACTCCATATCGTTCAAGAATTTCTGGCTCGGCTTGTTCAGTAATAAACTCCGGCTGCTGCTTTTGATTGTTGAGAATAAAGAATTCAACAAATCGACCCTTGCCAAATTCTTTTGAGAAATATAAACTACCCTCGTTATATTTCTCCCAATCTGGCGGTTTGAGGTAAGCTTGAGTTGCGCTAATCACAGGAGCTCCTGTTGCCATCATTTCTATATCCTTGTTTACGAACAATGGCAGTTCTGTTAACGGTAGGTTGATGGCTTTGCGGGTACGTTTCCTGACCACAGGAGTTTGTGGACAGTTCAGCCCGAAAATTTCTAGCTGTATGGCATCAACCTTAGCATTTGTATTATCTATATTAGTTCCCACTTGCTGTAATTAAAGAATGTTTTTAAAATTTGGCTTTCTATACACCTTAGTTAGGCTTGATCTGGGGTTCTTGTATGCAGAATAGAGAGTTCAGTTTTGTCTTGATGCTTTATTCCTCCCCACCCAATTCGACTGACTCTGAGCCATCTGAGCCAATTCAGGATGCAGATGCAGGTTGGCACCGATGAGATGTTTGACCCACGTTGCTGGATCTAAACCAACAGTGGCGGCAATTTCTTCCAATTGAGTTTGCCACTCGACCGGAAGTAACACGGAAAGGACAAAAGTTGTTTTTTTCTGGAGAGGCGAGGATAAAGTCAGGTCTGTCCATTCACTACAGTTCTGACCTCGTTCTTCCCCCGATTTGTCTACTAGGTCGAGAAGACCCAACTTGTAGCAGTAAATACTGTGGTTATTGATTTGTTCCCCTCGGTGTCCGCAGTTCCAACAGGAAGGCGTTAATGGCAATGATTTGGTTTCAGACTGTTGATTAGCTAGACGAATAGCAGTGGTAATATTCTTAACTTTGCCTGTTTTGAGCATTTGGGCGATCGCTTCTCTCGTGCTTTGAGGCTTGATCGCTAATTTATAGGCAGCATCTATACTTTTATCTAAAGCGGTTCGCAATGTTGATGCCGATGAAAGGTTTCCCTCACGAGCTTCTGAGTCAATCAGGTCTACCACTTTTCGTCCTTTGGCATAGGATTTACCCGAAAGGCTAATACGAGAGCCAATAGCATCACGAGACTTGCCAAATTTTGTTCGTGGTGAACATGGTGGAAAATTTTCCACCATGTTCCCTAAGTCTGTTCGAGTTCCTTTGCGAGACGTAGCTTTTTCCGCTTCAATGCTTTCCCAAGCCATCCCCTCTCGAATTCGCATCTCTAGGGTTTTTTCACGGGTGACATTTTCTAACAGCAGTGCTTCTAAAATGGCTACTTCATCTGTAAACTCTTGGATTTCCACCGGGGCTGTTAGCCATCCAAGTTGTTGAAGTGCTTTCCTGCGCCGATGACCAGAAACGATGACATAATCCTTCGTCACCACCAGTGGTTTGACCCATTGGCTGATTTCAATTGATTTTGCCAAAGAAGAGACATCCTCATGCTCACCGTAGATTTTGATATTCAATGGGTGAGGGGTTAGAATGTCTATAGATACTTCTTGCCTGAAAACCTCTGACTTTGACATTTAAAGTGACATTTAGAAGATGATGTCATTCTAAATTGACATTTATAAAATGTCAAATTTGGATTGTATACTGGTCTGTTGTAATCGTCGTTTTGGGTTAGTAAAGGGAACCAAGAATGCTGCTGGAGACTACACCTAAAGAAAAGTTAGCGAGTTTAGTTAGAGAACTGCGGGGTAATAAAAGCCAACGCAGCTTTGCGAAGCTTTTGGGTGTGAGTTACTATGCCGTGCAAACTTGGGAAAAGCAAGCAGTGTGGCCAGATGATGAGAATTTGGAAAAGTTGGCTAAGTTAAAAGGATGGACTAAAGAGCAACTTCAGCTATATCTACATATTTCTCAAGTAGCATCCTCAACCTCACTCAACAATAGCTCTATTGGCCACAGTCAAGCTTGGAATGTAAAACCTACAGATTCAACTCAACCTTTGGGTTTATCGATTGCAGATTTGCTAGAGGAAGTCAGAGCTTTGCCATTTGAAGCGGCGGTTCAAGTGGCTCAAGTTGCACTACAAACGATAGAAGCTAAACGCTCTTTGGTGAGTTCTGAACATTGATGTTACATCATTTCTTTTCCCACAAGTTTTTGTTCCATTGATTCGATACATAATCATCAGGTGATTAAGGAAATATTAGTAAATTCCTACTAAGCCAGTAACGTTACCTTCCACATCCAGCAAAGGAATCTTAGTAGTATTAACTAAAGGACGTTGACCATCAGCTTGAAGTTGAGTTTCGACAATTCCATACTCAGGCGCATTATTATTGATAATTCGAGCATCACACTGGCGAAACCAATTGGCTTCTTCTTTCCTCCAAGGTAAGTCATAATCCGTTTTTCCTACAATCTGTTCTGGAGTTTCTATTCCGGCTAAACGGGCAAAATTCTGATTACAACCTAGATAGACAGAATTCCGATCTTTCCAAAAAATGTTTTGGGGAATATGGTTAATAATAAGCTGTAAGATTTGCCAGGATTGATAGAAATTTTCTAGGTTATAAGTAAGTCGCAAAGGATTGGGAATTTGAAGGACTTTTTTAGGTTCTCTTGAAGTAGCTACTTTCGCAATTCTATGTTCAAAAGATTCAGCAGCTAGAGCTTTAAGACAAGCAATGGCGCAACTAGATTGACGCTCGGCAAAATATTCCCAAATAATCAAACAGTCTCTCAAACTAATGGTGTTGCTACTCGCTAATTGTTGAGATTCTCTTGGAGAGATTAGAGTAGGATATTGGCTTTCAAGAATATACTGAGTTAGCTGTACCCCTGTGAAACCTTGGTTGTGTAATTTAGTTCGAGTTTTTGACCTACATTTGTTTAACCATTGGGGGGGTACTCCGATTAATGCTAAAGCCGAGGTAATCTCGATTCGGTATTCTCGTTGACCATCTGGTTGAGCCAGTGCTAGAACCCGAAGTAAGGGTTTATCGGTTAGGATATTTAAGTTGTATACGGCTTTTAAAATCAGAAAAGGCTGATTAGGCCAAGGACAAAAAGGTCGTTGTTCCACTTCTGCTAAATATTCTTTAATTGCCCTCCATCCTAAAAAAGCTTGGATGGTTTTAGGGTTAGAGAAATCAACGTGTTTCCAGTAATCAGCAACGCTAGCTAGAGGAACAAGAGTACCCGATAGTGAGTTTTTAAATCGCACTGGAATTTGAGGTAAGTTAGCCTTTAAAACAAATTCTTTAGCCGCATTTTTGTTCTGACAAACCTTGAGAGCCATTTGTCTGTAGGACATAGCAATTGAGCCATCGGGTAATTGATAGGCGTTAGCTGAAAAATCTTTCCATTTCCAAGTTATAAGTTTAACGTGGACTCGGTATGTAGGTTGAGCCTCAAATTTGGGGCTTTGAGATGGTATATACATAGGATTACTAAATTGAAATTTTACACAACAAAAGAGCAGGCACACTTGAAAGTTTGAGGATTAAAAAATGAATAGTGACGCAGTGAACTGGGTTGTTATTAGTAATTACCATTTTTTATTACTTTATTGTTAATTTAGCTCTACCTTTAGATAGATTATTAAATAACTTTTATTTATAAAAATAAAAATATAGAAATAAAATATAAAGACTCAGGTTAAGATAACCCCTTGACCTAATTAAGGTGGGATCTTGTAACCGGATTTTGAATTGGATTTTAGATGCAGAAAAAAACTCCTGGCTAAAATAAATCCAACCTTATACAAACCTAATATTTTTGATGCTAGAATTCTTGCGTCTAAAGGTCAGGCTCTAGTAAGTTCGGTGTCTTCTTGGGAAGCGGAGGGGGTTTCACCTGAAGTTGAGATGACGATAACGGTATAACGGGTTCCGTTCTATTGGTGGTAATAAGGGATTGAGGTAGGCTGGTTTGAGAACTCAAAGGCGGGGAAGACTTAGAGTTTAGTTTTTGCTGCCATTGCTGTTGTTGTGCTTTTCGTTTTTGTTGGAGACGAAGTTGTAGCTCAATTGCCCTTAATGTATAACTTTCACCTAATTGATAGCCAGCAAAGTGAATTCCATTAAGTTCATATCGAATTCCCTGGGAAGTCAGATTTGATACAACTCCCCTCGACTGAAAGGCTTTTGTTAGTTCCGCAGTGGAGGTAGTCTCTATAACAGCTTCATCAACAGCTTGTTGGAGAAGCTGCCGAACAGAAGGTTGGGGCTGTTGAATACGGGGATGATCTACAGCCAGAAATTCTGCCGTTTCCCGTGCTAAACGTTGAACTTGCCCTTTGGAATTACTGCGTTTAGCAACTTCCCAAGAACAAGGCACAGAAGTTAAACCATAGCATTTCTCCAAATGTCGCAGTACCTTCTCAGTTTTAGGGTAGTCCCACCAGACATTAGCGACTTCTCCTGTACTGCTAACTAAATTAATGACTAAATGGACATGGGGACGCATAGAACCATCGGGGTAAGTGGCATCCCTATGAAGTACCGCAATATATTGATGCTCTGCTAGATGGCGTTGCTTTAATAAATCC
>NZ_LN889806.1 GCF_900009145.1 Planktothrix tepida PCC 9214 | reverse complement strand
TTCGCTGAGGATTTTTCGCATTTCCGCGCGAGTTTCATCGGTAATAATTCGAGGGCCGCGAGTATAATCTCCATATTCAGCCGTGTTAGAAATGCTATCGCGCATTTTAGCTAAACCGCCTTCGACGACTAAATCCACGATTAATTTAACTTCGTGTAAACATTCAAAATAAGCCAATTCCGGCTGATAACCTGCTTCAACTAACGTTTCAAATCCAGCTTTAATTAAAGCACTTAAACCCCCACATAAAACCGCCTGTTCACCAAATAAGTCGGTTTCAGTTTCTTCGCGGAATGTGGTTTCTAAAATCCCACCCCGTGTGCTGCCAATGCCTCTAGCATAGGCCATTGCGCGGTCACGGGCTTGTCCAGACGCATTTTGATAGACGGCAAATAAAGCAGGAACCCCTTGGCCTTGTTCATAGGTGCGCCGCACTAAATGTCCAGGGCCTTTGGGAGCTATCATCACCACATCCACATTAGAGGGAGGAACCACTTGACCAAAGTGAATATTAAATCCATGGGCAAAGGCGAGGGTTTTGCCTTCGGTTAAATGGGGTTCAATTTCATTTTTATAAACGGTTTTTTGGACTTCATCAGGAAGCAAAATCATAATGAAGTCAGCAGCCTTAGCTGCATCTTCAACGCTATGCACGGTTAAACCGGCATCTTTGGCTTTGATGGCTGACTTACTGCCGGGATATAACCCGACAATCACATTCAGACCACTTTCTTTTAAATTCAGTGCATGGGCATGACCTTGGGAGCCATAACCAATAATGGCAATAGTTTTCCCTGCCAAAATATCTAAATTGGCATCTGCATCGTAGTACATCCGAGCCATCTGGCTTCTCCTTCGCCGTTTGTGGGGTAATTATCCAAAACTTTGATCATATCACAGGCTGGTATGATGTTACCGTTTATGTCGTCTCAGAGAAGGAATCCTTTAATCATGTTGGAGTATATTACCCTGCCCAATCAAGTTTTACCTCCCGTTGCTCCCTATTCCCATGCGGTGCGTGCTGGGGATTTTTTGTTTGTCACTGGACAACTCGCTGAAAATCCAGAAACTGGGGAAGTGATTAAGGGAACCATTGAACAACAAACTCAGCAAGTGATGGAAAACTTAAAATTAGTGCTAAATCATGCAAAAACCAGCTTAAATCGAGTTGTTATGGCTCGAATTTTTGTTACGGATTTTCGACATTATGAAACGGTTAATACCATCTATGCCTCTTATTTTGAAGCGGAACGTTTACCTTGTCGAACGACAGTTGGTGTCATGGGACTAGCCGGTTTAGGAGATGTTGAGATCGATTTAATTGTGTATTGTGGAGACTGATGGATGCCCGATCTCAAGAATTGTATCAGAGTATAAAATTATGTAAATATATATAGATAGAGTGATCTCGAAAGTCTATCCTTCTCTCAACGGTTAAAACACCTGCTATAATGAGTTTACAGCCAAAGTCTGTGAGATTAAATTAAACATACTCCCATTAAGTCTTATTTCAGCTTTCTCTCTATTCATGGAGAAAGGGGATCAGATCATGAATACTAGAAGATAAGCCCTCTACCTAAGGGAAGAGATAAGCGATCTAGGACTCAATACTAGAGGTGAGGATATGAAACAACCTTCACAGTTAACTCGGCTGATTTGGGATTTTTATCGGGAAAATCAACAGGAGCTAGATCAACTTCAACTCCTGGCGAATTGTAGAGTATTTCGACGGTGGGGAGTTTTACATATCCAATGCTTGACCCAGGAAATGGGTGAAGCACTCACACAGGTTTACAGTTTAATTCGAGAACCCGTTTCTCAAATGCGACTAGCCCCAAAAATTAAAATATCCGTAAAAAACATAACAGTTGCTGTTTTTTATGTTAAATCTGATCGAATTATGGCTTAAACGACTCAGGATGTTGTTGTTTTTAACATCCTTACAGAAGTTTAAGATCAACCCGTTCCCTGCTATTTCCCGAAAAGAAATGCAGGGAACTTGCTGAAAAATACCCAGAAATTAACGGATTGTTAACTCAAATCCGAAAGGATGAATTCTCCCAATGCGGTTATTAATTCGTTAATCACAGTTGTATTTTATTTACCCTCAACTGCTGAAATTAAAGTTGATAACCGAATGTCAGGATATTAATTTTGAGAGAAATTAC
>NZ_LN889805.1:10511-12460 GCF_900009145.1 Planktothrix tepida PCC 9214 | reverse complement strand
AAATTTGGGCAAGGGAAAAGAAGATTTAGCCTGAATCGGATTATGAATAAACTAGCTCATACTTCCGAAACGGCCATTGCTATTACTTTTTTAGTGATGAATCTCTCTGTCATTCTTAGGCAGATTTTGGGGTCAATTTTTTTATGCAATTACTTTTTTCGAGTCATAGATTATGACAACTTATCTGTTAACTCCTTACTTCAAAAAAAACTGATTTACCCTTCTAACTTCATTCGCTAGTTAGGGCTTGCTGAAAAAGTAACAGAAAAGGAAACAAATGATTAACTAGGGCTTGCTGAAAAAAGGGGAAAAGCCAGAACAGGCAGGAGGAGAAGACAAGAAAAAATGAATCAGGTGCAAGGGATAGGTGTAAAATAGCCCAAAAACCTTGCAGGAGTCGGGGAAAATGTACCGTAAAGACGAACAACCAAGGACACCACCCGAAGAGTTCAAACTGCCGTTTGAGGGAAAGCTGTCGGAAGATAATCGGTGGGTAATCATGGCTCAATGGATACCGTGGGAAGAATTTGAAGCGGAATATGAAGAATTATTCTCTTCTGTGATGGGAGCACCCGCCAAAAGATTTAGGATGGCATTGGGAGCTTTAATCATCAAAGAAAAATTAGGAATAAGTGATAGAGAAACAGTAGAACAAATCAAAGAAAATCCCTACTTGCAGTATTTTATCGGGTTGTCAGAATACAGGAACAAGGCACCATTTGATGCCTCAATGTTAGTGCACTTTCGGACAAGAATCAATGTGAATTTAGTGAATAAAGTCAATCGGGTAATGATCAAAAGAATGCGAGAGGCGAGTAAGGAGCCAGTCACCGAAAATCAATCAGAAGCTGAAGAAGGAAGTGAGAGGAAAAACCGAGGAAAATTAATAGCAGATGCAACTTGTGCCCCGGCTGATATCACATATCCGACAGACTTAAAAATTTTAAATCAAGCCAGAGAACAGACAGAAAAAATCATTGATAGTTTGCATAAAAGCCGTCAGGATAAATCAGAGAAGAAACCCAGAACTTATAGAAAAAAAGCGAGAAAAGACTACCTAGAAGTAGCAAAACAACGCCGACCTGCGCGGAAAAAAAGACGAAATGCCATTAAAAAACAACTGCAATATATTAAACTAAACTTAGGGCATATAGACCAAATCATCGCCAATAGAGGGACGCTGGATAGCTTAAATAACAAGCAATATAAGAGTTTATTAGTCATATCAGAAGTTTATCGTCAACAGCAGTGGATGTATGATAATAACAAACAAAGTATTTCCGATAGAATCGTCAGTTTGAGCCAACCTCATATTCGTCCGATTGTGCGAGGTAAAGCCGGAGTGTCAGTAGAATTTGGTGCTAAATTGTCTGCGAGTTGTATGGATGACTATGTATTTCTTGACCGGATTAGTTGGGATAATTTTAACGAATCCTGTGATTTAAAAACACAAATAGAGGCTTTTAAAGAATATACGGGGCATTACCCTGAGTCAGTCCATGTAGATAAAATTTACCGAACGAGAGAAAACCGAGCTTGGTGTAAAGACAGAGGAATTAGAATCAGTGGCCCCCCATTAGGGAGACCGCCAGCACATCTTAGTAAAGCTACTAAGAAACAGGCGTTAGACGATGAAAAGATTCGGAATTCAATTGAGGGCAAATTTGGGCAAGGGAAAAGAAGATTTAGCCTGAATCGGATTATGAATAAACTAGCTCATACTTCCGAAACGGCAATTGCTATTACTTTTTTAGTCATGAATCTCTCTGCCATTCTTAGGCAGATTTTGGTGTCAATTTTTTTAGTCAATTACTTTTTTCGAGTCATTGATTATCATAACTTATCGGTTAACTTCTTTCCTCAAAAAAAAACTGATTTACCCTTCTAACTTCATTCGCTAGTTCATCATTCGTTTCCTTTTCTGTTACTTTTTCAGCAAGCCCGAATTA
>NZ_LN889805.1:0-2076 GCF_900009145.1 Planktothrix tepida PCC 9214 | reverse complement strand
TACACGCATATTTCTGACCAATATGTGCCTTTTCATGTCAAGGTTATTAATGCAACGGTCAGGGATGCTACTTATGTTTTAGATGGTTTGCTTTATCATGAAAGTGATTTGCAGATTCAGGAGCATTATACAGATACAAGCGGCTATACTGAGCAGGTGTTTGCTATGTGCCATCTGTTGGGGTTTAAATTTGCTCCACGAATGCGCGATTTACCTGATAAGAAACTTTACACTTTTGAGTCTACTTCTTCTGATGAGGTTTTATCACCTCTGTTAGGCGGGAAGATTAATGTGAAATTGATTTCTGAGTCTTGGGATGAGATTCTTCGGCTTGCTAGTTCGATTCGCACGGGGACGGTAACGGCTTCTTTGATGTTGCGGAAATTGGCTTCTTATCCTCGCCAGAATCGTTTAGCTTTGGCTTTGCGGGAGTTGGGGAGAATTGAGCGAACTTTGTTTACTTTGGAATGGTTGCAGAGTCCTGAATTACGACGAAGGGCGACTGCGGGGCTAAACAAGGGTGAGGCAAAACATACTCTCAAAAGGGCGGTGTTTTTTAATCGTCTGGGTGAGGTACGCGACCGCTCTTATGAAGATCAATTTTATCGTGCCAGTGGGTTAAATTTGGTGGTGGCGGCGATAGTTTTGTGGAATACGGTGTACTTAGAAAAAGCTGTTGATTATTTGAAACAACAGGGTGTGGATATTCCTGAAGAATATTTGCAACATTTGTCACCGTTGGGTTGGGAGCATATTAATCTTACAGGTGATTATGTTTGGAATCTAAAGCAGGCAAGCGGTTTTGACAACTTACGCCCTTTGCGGGTGAAAGAAAATAGGTATCGCTGAAATGCTTGAGGGATAAAGGTTTCAACCTTAGCGTACAATTTTCCCGTTTTGGCACGGTGATGCCATGTAGATAAAATTTACCGGACTAGAGACAACAGAGCTTGGTGTAAAGAAAGAGGAATTAGAATCAGTGGCCCCCCGTTAGGGAGACCTCCAGCAAATCTTAGTAAATCTACTAAGAAACAGGCGTTAGAGGATGAAAAAATTCGGAATTCGATTGAGGGCAAATTTGGGCAAGGAAAAAGAAGATTTAGCCTCAATCGCATTATGAATAAACTAGCTCATACTTCCGAAACGGCAATTGCTATTACTTTTTTAGTGATGAATCTCTCTGCCCTTCTTAGACAGCTTTTGGGGTCAATTTTTTTACTCAATTACTTTTTTCAGATCATAGATTATGACAAGTTATCTGTTAACTCCTTACCTCCAAGAAAAGTTATTTATCCTTCTAACTCCATTAGCTAGTTAATCATCCGTTTCCTTTTCTGTTACTTTTTCAGCAAGCCCTAATTAGAGCCTTAGCCCTGCCAAAAATAGACTAAGAATTAACCGTTAAACGGAGGATAATGGAGAGCCGTAGAAATTGTCCAAATATCCATTAAACCCAATAATAAACTACACCCAAATACAATAAAATACATCCAAGGTTGAGCCAAGGGACGTACATCCGTTGTATCAATTCCGGTTTTTTCTTGAACGATGGCTACAAACTTGGCAAATCCAGCCATTCGCATGGGGAGTAAATAGCCCTCTCCCGTCTGGCTCAAAAAATAATAAACCAGTCCCCCTTGTCCAGTAGTTCTGGGTTTTAAAGCTTTAATCTGACTCCAGGAAAGTGACCATCCCTTACGAAACCGGGGAAGAACAGTAACCCAAGGGGAATAGGTGACTTGAATTCCCTGCTCATCTACAATCACCCGTTCTGTTAGAAGACCATAAACAATGATCGCTCCTAGCCCAATTCCCATCGCCAGGAATAGGGGAGAAACGGGAGCTTGGACAGCTTGTGCCAAAAACGGCAACGGGAGCATCAACACAGTGTAAAGACTTAACAAGGTGATGCGGATAACAGCAGAAATGCGAAATACAGTGGGACTGGATAAAACGACAGGTTCAACGGTCATATTAAAAGCGTTTACAAATGGATTGACATTCCCCGCTCTGAAGAGACGGGGATTCTTAAGAGATTTTCACTCTTAAAGGCTGAGTCAAACAACCCCTACCCAC
>NZ_LN889804.1:833-6873 GCF_900009145.1 Planktothrix tepida PCC 9214 | reverse complement strand
CTCCAGAAGCGAATCATGCTGTGAAAGTGGCTCTTGATGAGGCTTTAAAATGTCGGGAGTCTGGGGAAAGCAAGGTGATTTTGTTTAATCTTTGCGGTCACGGACATTTCGATATGCAGGCTTATATGGATTATCAAGCTGGAAAATTGGTAGATACTGAGTATAGTCCAGAGGAAGTGGCGATGGCTTTGGCAGCTTTACCTGTTATTGGTTAACGAGATTGCAGTAAGAGTAGAAAGCCACGCTTAAGTTCGGTCTCCAGATCAGATGATCTATTGTGGCTAAGGAGCGTTTTCATCTTGATTTTCCCGCCTCAATGCTGCCAGAAAATTCTGTAAAAATAATGGTTTACAATATTGAATTGGAGCAAATTTCACGATGGAAGGAGTAACGGATAAATTAACGAACTATCAGCAAATTGTGCAGCAATTGTTGATAGGTTATGCAGAAGTTAAACCGGCTTATGGCGATTTTGAGGTGGAGACTATTTTTGATACCCAGCGAAATCATTATCAAATTGTGCATCTAGGTTGGCAGCATAAACGCTGGGTACATCATTGTATAATACAT
This sequence comes from Planktothrix tepida PCC 9214, assembly GCF_900009145.1. Classification (NCBI taxonomy): domain Bacteria; kingdom Bacillati; phylum Cyanobacteriota; class Cyanophyceae; order Oscillatoriales; family Microcoleaceae; genus Planktothrix; species Planktothrix tepida. Next base: position 6,303 of record NZ_LN889804.1, on the reverse strand, counting down.
CTGGATATTCGTAATGAGAAAATCTGGATTTTTTACAATTCAACGGAACATGATATTGCGGCAGATTTAGTTGATTTGGGTGTACCAAAACAAGATATTGTGTTAGGTTTTTATCCTCCTTTCATGCGGGAAATGAGCGACTATGCTGTGGGCTAAAAGTTTTTCGTTTCTAAGCTAAATCAAGTTCTTATTTTTAGTTTTGACTCGCTCATAAAACTCTTCCATAACTTGAATAAAAGAATGGTCTTTTTTCCAAAAAGCCGGAAAATCTCCTTGTTTTTTAATCAAAATAGCAGGTAAACTCACAGAAGAAGGTTCTTCAACAATTTGAGGAAGTCGATGGGTTCCTAGCCAAAACTCTCGCGCACTCATTTTCTCTGGAACCCCTTCTGTTTCAACAGTTGTATAGAAAGAAGTTGAGGGTTGTACAGAAACTTCCTGGGTTGTCAATTCTTGAGATAAAATCTGTCCTAACGGAGATTGAGATAACTCAGCTTTGAGGACATCTTTCGATAAACCCCTTAATTCAAACAGCAAAAAAGGATCATCATCTAATTGGGATGCGACTAAATAATAAACCCCCGCAATATGTTTACAAGGATTTGACCAATCTGGACAAGAACAACTCGTTTTAAAATCTTTTTCGCTTTGGGGAAGTAAATGTAAACCTAAACCTGAAAAAACCTCTTCAATATTATCAGGAACTTCATTCATTAATAATTTAGACACAAAACTTGCTTTTGAAGACAAATGTTTAATCGCTTTCGACCAATCACTAGAACTAATCGGTTTAATTTCAATCGTCGTATTATATCGAGGTTCTTTATAAACTCCAAAATAAGGATTAATTGAACCTTTAACCGTGGCTGTAATTCGATTCTGATCAATTTTCGACTTCAGAATCTTACCATTCCTTGCATAAGAACGTCCTCGACCCAAACGTGCTGGATCACTAAAAGCTTCTAATGCTTCAATAAATTGTTTTCCCCACCAAGTCCGACTAAATTGAGCCATAATAGATTATACTCCTTTTAAACACAACAAAATTAACTACTCTAATAAAGCAACCTTATTCAATTGAATCAGCTGTTTAAACGCTTCATTATCTAATTCCGTTAACCAGGATTCATCACTACCAACAACTTGAGAAGACAGTTTTTTCTTATCTTCTATCATTTGATCAATCTTTTCTTCTAAAGTTCCCAAAGCTACAAATTTATGAACAAATACATTTTTCGTTTGACCAATCCGAAAAGCTCGATCCGTTGCTTGATCTTCCACCGCCGGATTCCACCAGCGATCAAAGTGAAATACATGATTGGCTTTGGTTAATGTAATTCCCACACCCCCCGCTTTCAAAGAGAGAATAAAGACAGAAGGTTCTGTCTCAGGATTTTGAAATTCAGCAATCATTTGTTCTCGTTTGGTGCGATTTGTACCCCCATGAATATAATAGGTGTTATAATGATAATGATGTTTAAAATGTCGTTCTAAACCCTCACAAACTTCTGTAAATTGGCTAAAAATCAATAAACTTTCGCCTTCGGAAATGGCTTCTTCTGCCATCTCTGCTAATCGTTGTAATTTCTGCGATCGCTCTGCTGAAAATTCACTTCCATCCTGTAAAAACTGAGCCGGATGGTTACAAATTTGTTTTAATTTCATCAGGGTTGATAAAATTAATCCTCTTCGTTTAATCCCTTCAACTTCATTAATTTTTTCAGATACATCCTTGACTAACGCTTCATAAAGAGACGCTTGCTCTTTGGTTAAATTACAATACACTTTCTGCTCAACTTTATCGGGTAAATCATTAATAATTAACGGGTCAGTCTTAACTCGTCTTAAAATTAACGGCTCTACTAATTTCTTTAACGTTATAGATTTCATGCGGTCATTATCCTTTTGAATGGGAATTTCAAAGGACTTGCGAAATTGAGCTTCTTTCCCCAAATAACCAGGATTCAGAAAATTAAAAATTGACCATAAATCTAAGAGACGATTTTCAACAGGAGTTCCCGTTAATGCTAATCGATATTGAGCCGAAAGTTTTAATATCGCACGAGTTTGAGCAGTTTTAGGATTTTTAATATTTTGAGCTTCATCAACAACAATTCGTCGCCATTCCAGATGATTGAATAATTTTTCATCTTGACGAATTAAAGTAAAAGAGGTAATGACCACATCACAATTAAGACAAGTTGATTTAAACGCTTCTGAATCTTGAATGCGATCGCTACCATGATGTATAATAGTTTGTAAATGGGGTGCAAACTTTTCTATCTCTTTTTGCCAATTGCCAATCACTGAAGTCGGTGCAATTAATAACGTGGGTAAAGTAGAATCTGTTGTTTCTTTTTCTTGAACTAATCGAGCAATCACCTGAACGGATTTTCCCAAACCCATATCATCCGCTAAACAGCCATTTAACCCTAGATTTTCTAAGTATTGTAACCAGGATACTCCCCGTTTTTGATAATCTCTTAACGTTCCTTGCAATTGGGGAATATCAGCCACCATTGTCAGTTGACTTTTATCTTGCAATTTCCCCATCAAATCAGATATCATTAAGTCATGTTCGATTTCTAATTCATCTTCTAAGGAAGCCGACATTTTGACGAAATCTAACAGTTTGATTTCCGGTTGTTCTTCGGTATGTTTTTGCCAAAATTCCAGCATTTGCTGCATTTTCTGTTGGTCTAATTCCATCCACTGACCCCGAAATTGAATCAGAGGTGTTTTAGCATTAACGAGTTGTTCCCATTCTTTGGGTGTAACAAGTTCACCGCCAATGGATAGGGAATATTGATATTGAATTAAGGTATCTAAATTAAAAAATCCTTTAGTAGCTGATGCTTTTCCTGAAGAACGAGAAGAGGTTTTTAAACGAACTTTAGCGCGACGACGACCTTGGGGTGTCCACCAAGCGGGAATGATGACTTTATATCCTGCATCTTCTAGTATCCAAGCACTTTCTTTGAGAAATTCAAAGGCTTCCATCAGATTTAATTGTAATCCAATGGGTTGATCTGTTTCTAATCCCTGCCAAAGTTTAGGATACATTCTCGCTGCATATCCTAAATTGAGGAGCAAATATTTCTCAAAATCTTTTCCTACATAATTATACAGTTCTTTTTTCTTTTTTTGAGGTTGTTGCCAATAATCTTTTAATAGCAGCTTAAAGGAGGGATCTTGTTTTGAGGAAACTGAAAAATGAATTAACCAATTGTCTTGTTCGTGAGTGGCTTCTTGGAGTTGAAAGCAAAGGTCAAAGGCGGCTGCGGTTTGGCTGTGGGTAAGTTTTTCTTTCCAAGCTAACCATTGTTGATATTCTTCAAAATCTGCTGGATTGGTTCTAGGATTTTGGGGATTTGGATGAATACAATGATGTACTAAGGTATCAGCAATTTGTTGATTAAATTTAGCGGTTAAGGGAGTTTGGGTAACAATTTCATGCAGTAAAGATTCAGAAAAGTGGCGCAGTAATGTTTCTTTGTGATAAAATTTAATTGGATTTTGAGGAGTGAGAGAACCTGATACACAGGCTAAAGGCATTGAGTTAATAGATTGAGTGATTAAGGATTGATATTGTTCTGAGATAATTTCCCAGCCGGAATAAATTTCAAATGCAGGAGTTTGGGTTGAACATTTGCCTTTTCCTTTGGTTTTAGGAGAAGCAAGCTGACGATATTTAAGGGCGGGGATATATTGATCTTTGTAAAGAATTTGTTTAAAGGATTGGGTATAATAATACCAAAAGAAGAGGTCTGAACCAAGGCTCACTTCTGAGGGGTTTTGTTGAGCGAAGAAGTGAATTTCTTTAAGAAGTTTAATAATCGTGTTGAGGGAATTAAACGTATTGTGGCTAGATGCTAATTGATAGGTTGTAATTTCCCATGTTGCAAATTCTTCAAAGTCTAAGCTCAAGTCAGTTTCTAAGTATTTTGCTAATTCAGGGGAAGGAAGCGGTTGTTGATTAACGGTTGGTAGGGTAAAGTATTTTAGGGAAAGGGGATTGAAGATGGAACGCGGATAAGGTTGAGAAAGTCCTATTTCATCTCGCACAAACGCTTCTAAATTTGAGGCTGTTAGATGTTGGGGATGAAGGGGGTTTGGATTTGGCTTTGTTTTGCGGGTTGAGGTTTCAACCCAAAGGTAAAATGCACCTTGTTCGATGAAATCACCTGTTGTTTCAGGAATCCAGGTTCCGTGCAGGATTTTCATGGTGGGATGTTATTTTAATTTGTTTATATTTTATATTACCTAATGTCTTTTTTATCTGGTTCCTATTTTCTGTTAAATTTGTCATGACAAATGAAGTTGAGGCTTCTGGCATCGTTTCTGGAGATGCGATCGCTCTCCTACTCTTCTGTTGAGGTGCGATCGCAACCCATCGAACTCACGTTTAATGCAATATCTAGTTTTTTGTATTTTTTTTGATGTTCCGCTCGGGGTGAGAGTTGATCGCTAATTCTCCCCTCAACTGCCGAAATAGCGACCACGCGAGGAGAAGCCAAATAATTCTTCGCCGTCGGATCGCCACTTCGTCCTTTAAAATTACGATTAGTAGCATAAACCCCCGTTTCCTCCTTATCTAACACCCCAAATCCAGCATTAATGCAAGCACCACAGCCTGATTTAAGAACAGTCGCTCCCGCCGCAACAAAAATTTGCATATACCCTAAATTCTCAGCCTTTTGACGCACCTCCAAAGAAGCTGGCACAATAAAAAGACTCACGCCAGGAGCTACATGATGGTTTTTAAGTACCTCAGCCGCTTGCGCCAAATCGAAAAGTTTACCCCCCGTACAAGAACCAATAAAAGCCTTAGTAATAGGTACTTCTCCTAACTCACTAATTCCAATTACTTGGTCGGGTTTAGGAGGACAAGCGATCTGTGGTTCTAAATGGCTTAAATCAAACTGATAAATATCTTCATAATTAGCATCTGGGTCACTAATGACTTCCTCAAATAAATCTTGACCGCAGCGTTGCAAATATTGATGAGTTGTATTATCAGGAGCAATTAAACCACACATTGCACCACACTCGATCGCCATATTAGATAAAGTCATACGTTCTTCCATTGGCATTCGATCGATAATACTACCTCTAAATTCCATCACCTTACCCGCAGCACCATCACAGCCGATTTTGCCCAGAATAAACAGCATAATATCCTTAGCAGTGATATATTTAGGCAAAGTTCCTTCCAGTTGAAAAAGTAGAGTTGTCGGAACTCGCACCCACATATCCCCCATTGCAAATATATTCGCCATATCCGTCGTTCCCACACCAGTAGAAAAACAGCCAAAAGCACCATAAGTACAAGTGTGAGAATCCGTTCCTGCTACAATAATACCTGGACGGATAAAACCCTTTTCCGGCAGCAAAACGTGGCAAATACCCGCCGCTTCTCCAGGCGAAACAATATCTAATAAATGACAACCTTGCGTTCGCGCAAACTGCA
>NZ_LN889804.1:0-526 GCF_900009145.1 Planktothrix tepida PCC 9214 | reverse complement strand
AAACAGCTTGAGAATCTAGCAAAGCAACGGGAAAAGCAAGGGAAAATTCGACGTTATCGAGAATGGTACGAGTCCTGGGGCAAATTAGAAATTGATAGAGTTGATGCTGTTAAAACTGCTAAGAATTATTTAGAAAATAAAAACCAATATGTTATCTTAGATACAGAGACTACAGGATTAAATGAAGCTGAAATTGTAGAAATTGCTATTATTGATTTAGATGGTAAAACTCTTTTGAATACTTTGGTAAAGCCTAGAATACTAATTCCTCCAGAAGTCATAAAAATACATGGGATTACGAATGAAATGGTAGCTGATTCTCCCTCATTCTCTGAAGTTCATTCTACAATTGTTGAAGTCTTAAAGGATAAAAAAGTTTTGATTTGGAATCGTCAGTTTGATATATCAATTTTAAACTATTGCCGAAACATTCATAAATTACCATCTTTCAAATTATCAGATCGGAGTGAATGCTTAATGGAGATTCATGCTCAGTGGTATGGAGAATGGAGTACATATTGGCACA